>JAISFK010000038.1 GCA_031263625.1 Clostridiales bacterium | reverse complement strand
CGGACGAAATTTGGATGAATGGCGCGGACGGCCCGCAAGCCTTCTTTGTGCTGAACGAGCATCAGAGCCGCCTGCCCGCGCCGGAGCGCATGGCGCTGGGCGACAGGGCGGAGCTGCTGGCCGGCGCGGAACCCGCGCAGTTCGCGGAGCTGAGCGATCCCGCCGCGTCCTTTAGCTTCGCGCCCCGGACGCTCGCGATACCGGAGGAAGGCGCGGCCGACCTCAATTCCAACCTCTGCGCCTTTTTGGTAAACTACGGCTACTACAACCTAGCGCCGGCGCGGCTGAATTTGACTGTGGACGATGAAGCCGCCTTGGAAAGCGCGGCGCTCTCAGAATTGACGGCGAGCCTTTTCGCGGCGGCGGCGAACGAAACCGCGCCGCTGCATTTCGACGTATACGCCGTTTATGGGAACGGCAGCCCCGTCACGGGCATGGACGCGAACGAAGCGGTCAAGCTGACCCGCCTGACGTGGCAGCTCCCCGGCGACGAGATTCCCACCAGCGTGAGCGTTTCCGGGGAGGGGCTTCGTTCGGGCGCGCTTGCCCCGCCCCAGCAGACGTTTGACATACCGACCGGCGCGACCGTGCGCTTCGCGATGGATTGGGTCAGCGCGGGCGACGCGGATCGCTTGGACGTTACGGCGAATCAGAATTACCACTGGCCGTCCGGGTCGGAAGGGGACACGGAATTTCGAGCCCTCGCGCCTGGCGCCGACGGCATGTGCGAGTTTGTCATGCAGCCCGCCGCCGACGAAGCCACGGTGGAGTTTCGCATTGCGCCCAAGCCCGGCTACGCGGCGCTGAACTGGAACCATTCCGCGGTCTACTGGTCTGACGTCCCGGTGGCGGTATCGGACTGGAGCCCCTCCCGTTTCGCGGTGGCGCCCGGAGAGGCCGTCAGCATGACGCTGAGCGGCGACGTGCCGTTCTATCTGTATGACAGCGCCGCCTCTCCGGATCATTGCCCCGGACTGTATTACTACAAAATCGGCGACGACCACTACGACCGCGCCGCCGCCACCGCCTTTGACTGCGCCCAGGCGCGCTACCCGGACGAGTACGGCGTTTTGCCGCTTTCGTTCACCGTGCCGAGTGTTCCGGGCATAACGGAGGTCGGCATCGACTGGTATCCGGAAGAAGATGCCAACGATTACGGCAGATGGCGTTACGCCTCCGTCAACGTGGTTCCCCGCGACGCGGTGCCGGGCGGCCTGCTGAGCCTGTCGGGCGGCAGCTGGATGAACGGCATCTTCCGGGCGGCCTCCGGCACGACCGTGACCATTGCCGTGCCGACTTTGGCGGGCGGCTACGACGCGAACAACACCTATTTGTCGATATTCGACAGCTATTTCGGGTATGCCATGCCGCTTTCCTACGGCGAAAGCCCGACGACTACGAGCGACCCCGTTTCCATACAAGCCCTCATCAACGCGGGTGCGACCGCCGTCACATTCGCCATGCCGAATTTCGATGTGGGGATACGGCTCGCGGCGGCGGCCTATCCAAACGTGCTCACCGAGGTGAAGTACGCGGACAGCAGCGGCGGCGCCATCAGCCTCGACGATTATGACGGCCCGAAGGTCGCCGTGACTTTGCTGCCCGACCCGGCGCCAAGCGGAGCGACCGTCGCCCTGCGCCTGGAACACCTGCTGGAAGGCGGCGACGAGCCTTTTGATTTGGCCGCGACGACAGTCGCGGTGGAAAAGGTTTCCGGCGGTGGCGCAATCGCGACCACGACGAACCTCGCGGGGCGGGAGTATTCCTTCTCCATGCCGGACGAGGACGTCAAAGTCGCCGTGACGATGAAGCAGGCGGCGGCGCCCACGCCCGTCCATACCCTGTCCACCCGCCCGCTCGTTGAGGGCGGCGAGATTCGCGGCGGCGTTTGGGCGCGGGAAGAGTACGCGGCGCAGCCCACCCGACCCGCGTTCGCGCAGGACGGCACCTCGGCGCAAATCCCGCAGGGCGCGGCGGTGGAATATTACGCCTATGAGCCGGATTATAACGACACATGGGAGATCGACAAGGTGTATCTCGCCCGCGCCGACGATCCGGAGCTGAAGCCGATAGAAGGCTTTGATTTGCAGCCGGGTTACGCGAGTGGCGGCGGGGGCCAAGGGCCAATCACCTACCGCACTTTCGCGATGCCGAGCTACGACGCGGTCATCGTGGTGCAGGGCGGCAACTATCCCTACCCGATAAAGACCGAATCCGTCTACGTGGTGGCAAGCGAGGTGACGGGCGGCGACTACCTGAACGCCCCCTACCATCCCTTTATAAATGATTATGTCGCGGCCTACGACACGGCGTTCACATCAGACAACGCAGGGCAGCTCGCGCCCATCGACGCGATCATGCCCGGCGAAGCGGTGCATGTGAACGCCAAGCTGATTGCCGGCTACTACCTGAAAGAAGTCTGGCTGCTCATGGACGGCTGGGCGCCGCGGAAATTGGAGCTGGCGCCGATCAGCGGCTGGAGTTATACGGGCGCCTTCCTCATGTCCGGCATAGGGCGGGGCGCCACGGTGCGCGCGGTCTACGAAATGATCAATCCCGTGAAAATCACTTACGCCTTGCCCGCGAACAGCGACGGGCTGCGCCTTGACGACAAAGGCGCGGGGCGGTATCTGACGGCGAGCGCGGAGCTAGACCCCTCTACAGGCCAAGTCATAGGCAGCGCCTACTTCGCGCAGGACATTGTCTACCTCTACAACGACAATCCGTATGAACGGGCCTACAGGCTGCAGGAGGGGACAGGCCTCGATCTGGGCGGCGGCGTAAAGGCGAATATTGCCAAAAATGACTATGTCGGCTGCGTCGGCTACGACGTGCGGCTCACTTGGCCCACAAACATCCCATATCCGGCCAATATCCAAATCCCGATTGAGGGCCAGGATGTGGATTACCAGCCGGCCCGTTTTGACAGCGCCGCCCCCAACCCCACGAGCCCGGCAAGGTTTGAGAGCGTCGCCGTATCCGGCCAGTTCAGCGCCGACACGATTGAGACAGACGAGATCTATCTCGTGGTCTACGAGCCGAACAGCGCCTATGTAAGCGGCTTCGCGCCCATTCTGGACACCTGCAAAATCGACTGGGCAGCGGCGGGAGGCGCCATTACCCCTGCTTCCGGGGATGACCCGGCGACCATGACGCTGAACCTGAAGGCCCCCGGCGCGGTAGCGGCCGGCGCGCCCGCTTTCAGCGAGTTTGGCGAGACGACGGTTTATAATGACGACGGCAGCGTTGCCGGCACAAGGCCAAACACCAAACGCGCCTGGGGCATACAGGTCGGCTACCGCCCCCTGTTCACCTCGAATGCCGGAGCTGGGGTTGAATACGGCAGCGGCGGCAAGGCCATCCTCGCCTTCAACCTGCACGCGGCCGAGGTCAACTACGCCGCGCCGCCCAAATACTATATGAGCATCGTGAGGAACAGCTGGGACGAGTACGCCATGAAGGTCGGCGCGACGGAAGCGGAGGTGCAGGGCAGCGGGAGCTATCCCATTACCGTGCTGACCTTCTGCAATGAAAGGGGCTTCTTCGCCGACGACCCCGCGAACCCGGCCACGGTGCAAATCTCCGACCAGGGGGCGCAGAAGGTCAGCTTCAACGGCGCCATGTTTTTGGAAACCTACGGTCTGGGCACGCTGAAATTCACAAAAAACGATATAGGCGTTCAAATGGAAGCCGTGAATATGCGGCTGCAAGCCTTGAACACGCCCATTTTCGTTCCCAGCTATATGTTCGAGGAAAGCCGCACGCTGATGATGCATATGCATAACGGCACGCGGTACTCGCTCAATCCCGCAGGCTCCGAGCAGCCGGTCACATTCGCGCCCTGGGGCGACATCAGCATGGAGATAGCGGGCTGGACAGGTTTTGCCGCAGGCATCGACGAGATACGGGTGACAAAGAGCAGCATCAACATCAAAGGCGGCCTGTGGATGACCTGGCCCTTTGCACAGGAGCCCTTTGGCGGCTTCGGCGTGGAGCGGCTGGAGCTGGAAATCAACAGCGGGCAGGAGTATTTCGCGCAATTTTCCGGCATCGAGGCCGAGGGCGGTTTTGAGCTGCCGCAGCTCTACATTATAGGCGGGAGCGCCTACGCGCGGATCAACACCTTTTATAACGACTATTACTTCGAAGCGGACGCCAAGGTCGGGCCGGCCAGTCTCGGCGGTTTTCTGCATCTGAAGGAATCCGAGCGGCTGGGCATCTGGCTGCCCAACAGCTTCTACATCGACGGCGACCTCGGCGAAGTGGGCGTGCCGCTGGTGCCGCCCGCCATCGTGGCGTGGATCACCGGCGTTTCCGGCGGCATCGGCAATCTGGTGGATACCATCGACTACGACTGGCGTACAACCTACTTTCCGCCCATCACGCTGACGCTCGGCGCGCACTTCAAGCTGGTGCAGCTTCTGAGCTTCCACGCGGAAATCACGAGCGGATTCGGGAACATGAAGGGTACGCTTTCGGGCGGCGTGGAGATCAGCGACATCGGCATAGACTTCCTCGACTACCTGACCTTCCAATACGGCGTGTTCAACGAGCCCAAGCGCGCGGGCTCCAATTGTTCGCGGGCCTATGCCAAGATTGGGATGGACATCGGATTGGCGCTGTCCAACGAGTATGTGCAGGATATCATCAAAGGAAATATCGGCGGCGAAATCGGCCTGAAATTCGACAATCCCCTGCAGGTGAGCTGGGACGGCGTGTTCGCGTATATGGATGATCAAAGCAAATTACTCACCCCGACGGAGATGATCAATCTGCTGGCCCTCGAATTCGCCTGCAAAGCCGGCGGCGGCCTGGAGGTCAACTTCCCGCAAATCCTGATGTTCGGACCTTTCCATATCGCAAGCGTGTACTCCTATATGAAAATGAACGTCCTGCTTAAAATTCGACCGGAGGGTGAGTTCGCGACCTCCGCTTGGGTCGCGGGCCGCGCTCGGCTGCTGGAGGATCTGCGCGGCTGGTTCGCCTATAACATGGGGAACGAATATTTAGCCTTCGGCCACGGCGACTTGCCGGACTACTACGCGTCTTTGGCCGGCGTCACCACGTACAGCATGGCGGCGATGCCGATGGCGGCAAGCGCCGACGCGGCGAACGGCTTGGGCGCTGGCCTGCGGGTGCTGGCTGACACGGAAATCCCCGATGCGGCCGCGCTCTCGCCGGCGCCGGATGCCGGCTCCTTGTCCCCGTTCGCGGCCGGGCCGGACACAGCCGGAGTCAAGATATACAGCGGCAAGGAGGGCGACGTTTTTACCCGCCGCTTCACGCTGCCCGCCGACGGCAACGCGGACTACTTCCTCGCCGTTCGCCAGCTTGATTCGGGCGCTGCGGGTGCCGACGCCGATGCCGATCTGCGGCTCTACGCCCCCAACGGCGCGGAAATCACGCTGAACGTGTGGGACGCGGAGGATGCCGTGAGTGAAAACGACGCCCGTTTCGTATACAACACCATAGCGGGCAGGGACGACGGCGGCAACAGGACGTGGCTCATCGCCCTGACGGAAGATGCGATCAAGGTCGGCGCGACGGGAGAATGGACGCTGAAATCCAGCCGCGACGTGTCCGTGCAGCTCTGGCAGCAGGACGCGATGCCCGGAATCGGCGGCGTC
>JAISFK010000005.1 GCA_031263625.1 Clostridiales bacterium | reverse complement strand
ACCTCGCGAGCATCCTGAGTATGCCCTGCGCGTTGTACGCGTAGTTCGCCGCCTGCGCGGCGTCCACGTAGCCCCAGCTGATGCCGTTGAACGTCATGCACGCCTCCCAGTCGCGGCTGTCGGCGCTGATGTGCTCCTCCGGCGTGCCAAAGTCCTCGTCGAGCTTGCTGCGGTTGTTGATGATGATGTCCGGCTGGATGGCGCGCAGCTTCTGGTTTATCTCGACCGAGTTCCAGCCCTCCCACGACTCCATCGGCTCGGACACGTCATACCAGAGCACGTCGATCTTCCCGTACTGCGTCAAGAGCTCCGTGTTCAGGTCGAGGATGTACTGGTTGAAGCGCGCCCTGGCCTCGCTGTCGAACGCGCAGCGCCAGCCGTCCGGGTGGTGCCAGTCCATGAGCGACGAATAGAAGCCGATCCTCAGCCCGAACTCGCGGCAGGCGTCCACAAACTCGCGGACGATGTCCCGCTTGGGGCCGTAGTTCACGCTGTTGTACGGGTTGGCCTTGGAGTCCCACAGGCTGAAGCCCTCGTGGTGCCGCGTCGTCAGCACCATGTAGTTCATGCCGGCCTTCTTTGCCAGCGCGGCCCACTCCCTCGGCGCCCCCGGCTTGGGCGAGAACGTCCGCGCCAGCTGCTCGTACTCGGCGATCGGGCAGTTCTCATACGCCATGAGCCATTCGTTGCGCCCAGGCTGCGAGTACAGCCCGTAGTGGACGAACATGCCGAAGCGCGCCTGCCGCCACCAGTCCATGCGGCTGTCGCGCGTCTTTGCCGTCGCCGCCTCGTACTCTTTCCTGCTCAAAATTTTCATTCTCCACGCGCGCGGCGCCCCCGGCCGCCTCCGCGGGCGGCGTGGCGTGGCGCCGCGCATCCTCCGTTCTGTAGATTTTTAATTTGGCGGGCGCCGATCCGTCTGCGCCCGGAATATGGCCCTGTCCTGCCCTGTCCTGCCCTGCCCTGCCTTGCCCTGTCCTGCGCCGCCTGTCCTGCGCTTGCCTGCCTGCGCCCAGACGTCGTCCATCCAGGCGCCGTCTATACGCCTATACTGACGAGCATTTGAATTTTCCATAAACGCGAGTCAGTAATACTCGTTTCCTCTGTCCGACCGCAAATTGCGGTCGGAATTCCCAATCGAACACGAGTATAACACTATCATTTATTAACTGGATCGTCAAATTTGATGGGCGCGTCCGGGTTCCCCGGCTCCGGGATCGAATCCTTGTACAACGACGCGTCGTATGCCCTCTGCTTGATTTCGAGGTACAGCGGCAGCTCGACGGCCTCCAGCCCCGCGATGTAGGCGTCCCACTCGGCGTCTATGTCGCGTTGCCCGGTGGCGAAAGCATCCACGTAGAGGGTGCGCTGATCCTTGATGTTGCTCGTTATGCGCTTGAGCTCGCGCGAGTCTGCCTCTGTCGTGTACACCGGCGGGTAGACGCGCAGGCGCTTCATGTCGGGACGGTATTTCGTCTGCCCCAGCGTGTACACGTGAAGGCGCCACTCGTAGGCGTCCTTGCCGTACATGTCGCCAGCGCCCCGAAACCAGCTTTCGCGATAGTCGAACGAGCGGAAGCTGGGGCCGGTCTGGTAATAGTGCACGTTCGTCGTTTCGGCGTAGGCGACCGTGTCTATGCGCGCGCGGGCCGCCGGCCTGTCATAGAAATCCAGCTCGCCGTCTTCCGCCCGGCGCCACTCGTAGCCCTCGCGCCCGCACTCGATGTAGCGCACGGCGGCGTCGTCGCTGAACAGGTAGTCGGCCCATTTCACGGCGGCGTCCACGTTCTTGGCCCTGTTCGTAACGACGAACTGCCCTGTGCTCTGGCGATACGGGTTGTAGTGCGTGTATTGCACCCCCTCCGGCCCAGCGACGGGATAGAGGATGTCAAACTCCTTGTGGCGCTCGCCCTCAAGCGACGCCAGCGACCCGAAGTAATAGGACGAGGCCACGCCCACCCTGTTGCCGTCCGGGTTTTCGACCGTCTGCTTGAGCTCGTCGTCCGTCTGCGTGAATGCGGCGGGGTCAATCAGCCCTTCGGCGTACAGGCTGTTGATATACTTGAGGGCCTCCCTGAACTCCGGCCGCGCGTACGCCGCCTGCACCTCGCCGTCAACGATCAGCAGGCCGTCAAATGGATCCGTGTAGATGAAGGCGTTGGCCAGGAAGGCCACCAGCCGGTTCATGTAGCCGGCATCGGGCTTGCTGCCCGAGTAGGGTATCATGCCGGCGCTTTTGAGCGAGCGCAGGTATTCGCGAAACTCCTCCGTCGTCGTCGGAGTTTTCAGCCCAAGCTCGCCCTGCAACTTTGAGTTGATCCAGTTGCGCGTGCCGTCGTACATGCAGTGGAAGCACTCGTTTACCTGCGGGAGCGAGTAGATCATGCCGTCGGCCGCCGTTATGCCGCTGAGCACATACGGCACTTTTTCGTACATCTCCTTGATGTAGTAGCCGTGCTTCTCGATGTAAGGCGTCAGGTCGATGAATTTGCCGGCCGGCCCGTACACCATCTCGTCGTCCTTCGTCACGCTGGCCCCGAAGATGATCTCGGGCAGGTCGTCCGCCGCGAGTATGAGGTTGAGGCGCTCCAGCCTCGCCTGCTGGGGCACGGCGTCCCACTCGATGTGCACGTTCGTCTTTTCCTCGTACCATTTCGTGAACTCGTTGGTTTCGATGTTCTCGATCAGCGCGTTGGGCGCTATGAACGCCGACATGGTGATCTTTTCCGCCGATATCGGGAACTCGTTGACGCCGGACAGGCCGCCCGAGGCGCCGGCTGCGCCAGCCTGGAGCGCGGCGCCGCCGGAGCCCTCGGCGTTCCCGCCGTCAGCCGTGCCAGTCGCGGCGTTTTCGCCGCCCGTGCCGCCCGAGGCGGTCGTCGCGGCCGCGTCCCCGTTGCCTCCCGCGCCGCCGCACCCGGCGAGCGCCAGCAAAAAGACCAGCGCGGCGAGCGCCAGCGCCCAGCCCGTTTTTGGGCGCGGCGCCATCCTTGCCACCAGCGTCCCGTTCACAGAGTGCGCCGCCCGCGCCCCTTGCGCCCCCTGTCCAGAGCGCGCCCGCGCCGCATGCGCCGCCTGTTCCAGGCGCACTGCCTGCGCCGACAGCCCCGCGCTCACCCCCTGCCTATCGCGCACAGCCCGCGTCATCTGTCCCCTCTGCGCCATTTTCGCCATTTTCATCGTCTTCTCCTCTCCCCTCTTATATTATACTGACGAGCATTTGAATTTTCCATTAACGCGAGTCAGTAATACTCGTTTCCTCTGTCCGACCACAAATTGCGGTCGGAATTCCCAATCGAACACGAGTATGAGTATTAGCCCTTGAGCGCTCCGACCATGATGCCCCTTATGAAATATTTCTGCACGAACGGGTAGATGGCGAGCATGGGCGCGGAGCTCACCACTATCACGGAAAACTTTATGAGATCTTTCATGCCCTGCGAGCGCTCCATGAGCCGCACGTCCGTCAGCATCTCGGCGGAGATCTCGCTCTGTATGAGGATGTTGCGCAGTATTATCTGCAGCGGCCACAGGCTCTGGCTCTTTAAATACATCAGCGCGTCAAAATACGCGTTCCAGTGCCCGACTGCGTAGAAAAGCGCGAGCACCGCGATGATCGGCGCGGACAGCGGCAGCGCGACGCGCGTGAAGAAGCTGATGTCGCTGCAACCGTCGAGCTCCGCAGCCTCGGCCAGCTCGCGCGGGATGCTGTTTTGAAAATATGTGCGGCATATGATGAGATACCACACGCCGATCGCGTTGGGCAGCATCATCGCCAGGCGCGTGTTGTAGAGCCCCGCGCCGCGCACCGTGAGGTACATGGGGATCATGCCGCCGGAAAACAGCATCGTGAACGTGAAAAGGAACGTGAGCAGGCCGCGCCCGGCCAATTCCCTGCGCGACAGGACGAAGCCTGCCGCGATGGTCATCGCGAGGTTGACGAGCGTGCCGAAAACAGCGTAAAAAACCGCGTTCCAGAAGCCGGACATCAGGAGCGAGTGCTTGAAGACCGCGTTGTAGCCATCGAGGCTGAAATCCACCGGCCACAGCGCGACGCGCCCGCTGATGACGGCGTAGCTTGACGAAAGCGACGACGACACGACGTAGACCAGCGGGTAGAGCACAATGAGCATCGCGGCCGCGAGATACGCGCGGACGAAAGCCTGAAATGCCCGGTCGCCCGCGGCCGGGCGCATCGCGCTTTTCATGCCCGCCCTGCCGCCCCGCGAGGCGCCGGCGCCTCGCGCCGCTTCGGAGTTAACATTTGCCATAAGCCTGCCCATCCTCCAGCAATAGATTGCCGCAATCGCCCATTGCGCGTTGCGGCCACCCGCTTTCTTGCGCCGCTTCGCGCCGCTACCATAGGCTGTTTTCGCCCCGCCTGGCCACTTGGTTCACTATTATGAGCAGCAGCATGTTCACGAACGAGTTGAACAGCCCGACGGCCGTGGCATAGCTGAACTGGGCGCTCTCCAGGCCGCGCCTGTACACATGCGTGGCTATGACGTCGCTTGTGGCCATATTGAGGGAATTTTGCATCAGGTAGACTTTTTCAAAGCCGACGTTCATGATGTTGCCGGCATTGAGTATGAGCATGATGGTCGCGGTCGGGATGATCGCGGGGATGTCTATGTGCAGCATCCGCTTGAACGCCGACGCGCCGTCCATGACCGCAGCCTCGTGCAAGGACGGGTCCACGCCCGACAGCACCGCGATGTACATGATCGAGTTGTACCCGGTGTATTGCCATATGCCGGACCAGACGTACACCGATTTGAACAGATCCGGGATCCCCATGATATTCTGGGGCTCGAAGCCGGCGAGCGATATGGCCTTGTTGATCAGCCCGAACTGCGGGTGGACAAGCTGGTTGAGTATGCCCACCATGACGACGGTGGATATGAAATAGGGAGCGTATGTTATCATCTGCACGGATTTTTTCAGCCTGTTGCTCGTGCATACGTTCAGGAACAGCGCCAGCACGATGGGCAGCGGGAAGCCTGCCGCCAGGTTGTACGCGCTGATTCCCAGCGTGTTGAGTATCAGCGGCAATGCCTGCGGGGAGCGGAAGAAATTTCGGAAGTGGTACAGCCCGACGAATTTGCCGGAAAATATCGAGCCGCCCATATAGTCGCGAAAAGCCAGCTGCACGCCCGCCATGGGGATATAGCGGAAAACGGCCAGCCACAGGAGCGGCGCCGCAATGAGCGCGTACCACTGCCAGTGCCGCGCGATGCGGCGCGCAAGCCCGCCGCGCCTGGCCGGGCCGCGCCGCCGGAGGCGCCCGTCGAGCAGAGCTGGGCTGGCATGGCTGGCAAGCCCGTTGCGTCTGGCTGGGCCGGCGAGGCCTGCCGGGCCGGATGGGCTGGCGGGGCTGGGTTGGCCAGCGGGGCCGACTGCGCCGGCTGGGCCGAGAGTCGTAGTTGCCATAGTCGCCATAAGTATCTCGCCCTCCATCAAAAGATAGCCAAATCTAGCCAGAGGCAGATGCGTAACGCAAAACCTGCCTGGCGCGAGTTTGACCGCCTAGTTGCCCCGGTCGCCAGCCTTGCCCGCCGAGCCTCTCGTTTCAAGGCGCAGGGCGGTAGGGCACTCGCACAAAACAGCAGTGCAATAAACTATAGTTTTGTGCACTAAACATACACGATGCAACGCATGGCGATATTGACAGGCAGAATAGGTGATAAGGGTAAAAATATAGCAAATTTATGGACAAATATCCGCTAAAAAGAGAGCTGTTTGGAATTATTGCGTTGTGCAGATAACTATACTTTATTGCACTATTGCACTTACTGCGCAAATTGCGCCGCCGCGCTATTATGCTCCCGCGCCGCCGCGCTATTTGCGCTAATCTTTACTGCTCGCTTGCTTATGTCCAACTTGCGCTGGCACTGCCGAAAACATACATTCTGCCCGTTCATTCTGCATGTCCTTTATTTAAATTAACATATTTAAACGGAATTGTCAACTGTTTTTCTTTCGGAATCATTTCGTATGTGGCCGTTTTGAATCCCGGCCGGCTGGCGGATCAGCCCGCCCGGCACGGCCGCAATGGTGTATTTTGGCCTGCGGTTGGGCGGCGCCTTGGCAGGCGCGGCGCCGCCCAACCGCAGGCCAAAACTCCATCCAGGCCTAAATTAGGCGAAACTTATCCACACCCGCACCGAAAAGCTGTGGACACCCGTTCTTTTGCCGCGCTCTTTTTGTGTTTTGTCCGGCCCGCGTCCCCGCTAGGCCGCTTTTGGCCCCCCGGCTTTCGTGTGGGCGGCCAGCCCCTCGGATATCCCCTCCTTGATCTTCCCCAGCGCCATCGCGTTCATGACGATGAACGAGAGGCCCACCATCAGCCTCGTCTTTGCCAGCCCCCGCAGGCAGTGGTCTTCGAACATGAAATCCCTGTCGATCCGCCCGTTCAGCCTTTCCACCGACGTCCGGGCCCTGTACAGCCGCTCGAACTTCTTGCTGTCGCGCGCGATCGGCAGGAACACCCGCTCGTCATAGCCGACGCTTATCCTGTGCCTCTTGCCCCGGTATTCGTAGCGCAGGCAGTTTCTGGAGGCGTCATAGCCCCTGTACAGCATCTTGCGCTTCTTCCCGGCACCGTCCACATAGTAGACCTGCCCCGCGTAGTCGTAGACGATGTCCGTGTTTTTGTACTGCCTTGTTTCCTCCCCGTCCTTCCAGCAGTCGCGGATGTCGATGACGGGGATTATCCCGGCGCCTTTCAAATATTTGATCAGCTCCGTGGAATCGTAGCCCCTGTCCGCCATAATCGCGTACGCGCGCCCTTTTTGCCAGTCCGGGAACGCCCCGACCATATTCTCCAGCGCCTTCCGCTCGTCGGAGTTGGCGGGCTCCACGAGGAACGCCGCCGGCAGCCCCGTGCGCACTTCGCAAATCGCGTGGATCTTAAAGCCGAAGTGCGTCTCCTTCTTCGTGTGCCCCTTGCCGTCGCTCCCTTTGTAGCGGTACTCCTTCACCGAAAACTTCGCGTCGCTTTCGGCCCGCCCGTCGGAGTCCTCGCGCGGCTCTTCGGAAGGCCTCTTGGCATAGCTGTCCACGTACTTCCCGTCCG
>JAISFK010000003.1 GCA_031263625.1 Clostridiales bacterium | reverse complement strand
GCACACGACCGGCGTATTTGGCAAGGTGATCATAGACGGCACGCGCATCACGGTGGACAGGAAGGACTTTGAATACGAGGGCATCGAATACACGCTCGTCAAGGAGACGCCGGCCGGGCAGCCCGTGGACTACACCATCTCCGTGGACACCGACAGCGTGGTCGAGAAGATACGCGGCTTCGTGGACGCGTACAACTCGCTGATCTCCATGCTCAGCGGCGCGCTCAGCGAGGCGCGCTACGGCGAGGGCGGCGGCAACTCGTACCAGCCGCTGACCGACGAGCAGAGGGAGGGCATGTCCGAATCCGAGGTCGAAAAATGGGAGGAAAAGTCCAAGCTGGGCCTGCTCCGCAACGACACGCTGTTCGTGTCGATGATGACGAAGATTCGGCTGAGCGTGTTCAACCCCATCTACACCGAGTATTCCAGCGAATACAGGGACGGGAAGTTCACGGAATCGTTTTCGGCGCCGCTGGGCTCCAGTCTTGAGGCGCTGGGCATTTTTACCGAAAAATGGCAGGAAAACGGGGAGCTCCACATCGACGAAACCAAGCTGCGCGCGGCCATAGAAAATGATATCAACAACGTCGCGCGCGTTTTTTCAAATCAGCCGCCGGAAGTCTGGGGCCTGGATCTCAAGGAAGCCAAATACAATGAAACGACCGAATACGCGAAGCGGGCGAGGCTTATCAACGACAAGACAGGCGGCGTCATGTACAAGCTCCTGGCCGTGCTGGACGACTATGTGAGGGTCACGAGGGACACGAGCGGCGCGAAGGGCTACCTGCTTGAGCGCGCCGGCATGGCCAGCGACCAGAGCGACACGAGCAACGTGCTCACGAGGGAGATATACGAGTACAACAGGCGCATCAACAGCCTGTGGGATCGCTACGACAGGATCGAGGCGGAAAAGATCAAGCTGCTGTCGCGGCTCGAAACATATGTGACGCAGGCCGGCCAGCAGATGTCGTGGATCACGGCGCAGATGAGCAGCGGCAGCTGACGCAGGCATGGCGGCCGGCGCATGGCGACGGCGGCGGCGCGGCCGCATGGCCCGGAAAACGTGGGGAGGACATCATGGCAACAGCGGAAAAGAGCTATCAGCAATACCTTGAGAACACCGTGGCGTCGGCGAAGCCCGAAGAGCTTACGCTAATGCTGTACAACGGCCTCGCGAAGTTTATCGCGCGGGCGCAGGATGAGATCAGGGCGGCCGACCTGGAGGCGGCGCACAACACTTTGCTGCGCTGCCAGGACATAGTGTTCGAGTTCCAGTTCACGCTGGACACGAAATACGAAGTTGCAAACAGCCTGATGTTGATGTATGATTATCTGTACAACAGGCTGATCGAGGCAAACGCCAAAAAAGACGCGGATATTCTGGACGAGGTCTACGGGTTCGTGACGGAGCTGCGCGACACGTGGATTGACGCCGTGAAGCTGAACCGCGAGCGCAAGACCGCAAGCCCGGTCGCGGCGCCTGCGGACGCCAGCGGCGGCAAGAAAGCCATATACGCGAGGCCGCTGGCGGTTGCGGCTCAGGCGGCTCAGGGGGCGCAGGGGGCGCAGGCGGCGCAAGGCATTTCGGTTGCGGCTCAGGCGGCGCAAGCTGCACAGGGCGCACACGTAGCTCAGGCGGCACAAGCGGGGCAGGGCGCCCAAGCAGGCGCGGCGGTTGCGACCCAGCCCGCGCAGGCGATCCAGCCCCCGCAGAGGGCGCAGGCAGCCGCGACGCCGATCTGGCAGCAACGGCGCGAGGCCGCGACGCCGCAAACGCAACAGGGGCAGCAGGGGCAGCAGCCAGCGGCTCGCCAGCAGGCGCCGCGCCCGTTTCAGCCAGCGTTCGGCCAGCAGCAGCACGCGGCGGCGGGAGGGGCGAGCATAGCGACAAAAGTTTTCGGGGATCCCTTCAACAAGGCGAATCCCAGCATTGCCGCGCAGTACGCCAAGGTGTCGCAGGCAAAGACGCCGTGGCAGGGCGGCAGCATTTCGATAGCGAGCAAGTAGAGAGCAAGTAGAGGGCAAGTAGCGGGCGGGCATCGGGCCCGCGCGAGCAGGCAACGAGCCGCGCGGAACATGCAGGCGAATAGCGAGCGGGCCGGGCAATGGGCGCTGAGCGAGCAGGCCGGTGGCGGGCGAGCGGTCAGCGCGCAACGGGCGGATAGGAGCGGCGCGGCATGGGCCGGGCGCCGAATGGCGCGGCTCGCGGCTTTGGGCGCAGGCAGGCGTTCCCGTTTGCCCGCGTTGCGCCCGCGCTTATTGATGCGGCGCGCATGCATTTGCCCACATATAGCGACTAGCGACTGGCAACGAGCGGCATGGCGGGCGACGCGCGCCTGCATTGCCGGCATCGGCGGCCGCGCACGGATAGCGCGGCGATATCCCACGGCAGCAAGCAACGGATTGCGAGGGCTACAAAATGTCAACATTGAGCATGGATGCAACCGGCGCCGCGCGCGCGCCCCGCCTGGCGGAACCCTCGCTGAGGGCGGCCGTCAACCGGCCTGGCGCGAACAAGGCGTATTCGCAGCGGGAAACAAAGGTCATATCGCAGCGGCGCCTGAGCGAGAAGCGCGCGGAGAGGGCGCTTGAGAGGGCTCAGGACAGCGCGGCGGAGCTTTCGGCGGCGAACAGGCGCATAGAGAGCGGCAAGGCGGTCGCGGCGTCCGGCGCCGAGCGCCGCCAGGCCGGCGAGGCGAGCCTGCGGGACGCCCTTGAGGCGGCCAGGTTCAAAAACCGGCGCACGCCGCTGTCCGAGAGCATGCTCCGAAACGCGCTCGGCAAGATGGACGAGTACGTGCGAGCCATATACCACCATCTGGAATACGATTACCACGAGCGCTCGGGCGAGTATTTCGTGAAGGTCATCGACGACGAAACGGACAAGGTGATCCGCGAGATCCCCCCCGAAAAGCTTCTGGACGTCTATTCCAGCCTCATGGAGATGGTCGGGCTGTTTTACGACGAAAGGAGATAGCGGGCATTTGAGCGACAGTGCCGCCGCCCCCGCCGCCATATCGGCCGGCGAGCGCGTCAAATCAATAAACTCGATCATGCAGCGCAAGCTTTCCCTCCTGTACGAGATATACAAGCAGACTGCGCAGGAGTACGGCTATGTCTGCGCGGAGGACATCGACCTGTTTGGCAACGTGATCGCCGAGAAGCAGGCGCTGATCGAGGAGATCGACGCTCTCGACAGGCGATT
>JAISFK010000391.1 GCA_031263625.1 Clostridiales bacterium | reverse complement strand
CGCGCAGACCCGCGCGTCGCATTGGTAGAGACAAAAGAAGAAATGCAATCCAATCTGAATATCGTTCTGGAGATTATGGAGGGCATACAGGGCATCCTCATCGCTTTCTCCGGTCTGTTGGCTTTTGCCGTAATGCTGGTACTCGGACGCATGAATTACGATGAGCGTATCCGTGAGCTGGCGACGCTAAAAGTTTTAGGCTTTCGTCAAAACGAGATGAAACGCCTGATACTCCGTGAGAATATTTGGATAACGATAGGGGGACTGCCACTTGGTGTCATGGCATCGTCTCTTTTGCTACGTATGGTTCTGTCCTTGGCAACAACTCCCGACATGGAAATTGAGCCGGTGCTCTCTGCGTTCAGTGTCTTTATAGGTTGTGTTCTGATACTTGCATTTACGGGGTTTGTCAATTTCTTGATAAGCAGACAATTCAAAGGCATTGATATGGTGGCGTCACTTAAAAGCGTGGAGTGATTAAGAAATGAAACTGAGATGAAATTGCCCCCGTAAAACTGGATGCTACACAATGCTGTCTCGTGCGTCACAGCAGCGAGGCTCCAGGCCCAAGCGCCCGAATCATATGCGATTTCGATATCGGAATTATTATATCGATTACAGCACGTCCTCCGCGACGACGTCTTTCTTCGCGCATAGCAACCCCACGTCCGAAACATAGATTTTGGAAGCTGAATCGCCTGCGGATCGGCACAAAGCGGCGCGGCCCGGCGCGACGGGGCGCTCGAATAAAAAAACTGCATGGCGCCCGCAATTTGTGGTATAATTTTGTGGTATAATGCTGATATGAATATGAGCGTGAATACGAATACGAGCGCGAATGCGAAAGTGCGGATACGAATATGAATACGAGTGCGAAAGAGCCCGCGAATATATGAAAAGGACGGAAATAAGCCAGATACTCAAATACCGCGACGCCTACATCGACCTGCAGCTCCGCGTCGATGGCTGGGTGCGGACTGTCAGGGACTCGAAGAACTTCGGCTTCATCGAGATCAACGACGGCTCCTGCTTTTCGGGCCTGCAAATTCTTCTGGAGCGCGGCGCCTTGCCAAACTACCAGGAGGCCGTCAAGCTGATCTCAGGCTCGTCCATATCCGTGATCGGCGTGCTGGCCGACAGCCCAGGGGGCAAGCAGCAGGTCGAGCTGAGGGCCAGGACCGTGCGCGTCGTGTCGGCGAGCCCGCCGGACTACCCGCTCCAGAAGAAGCGCCACTCCATGGAGTTTCTGCGCGGCATGCCCCATCTTCGCGCGAGGACGAACACGCTGTCGGCCGTCTTCCGGATACGCTCGCTGATGGCCGCCGCAGTCCACCGGTTTTTCGGCGAGCGCGGGTTCGTCTACGTGCATACGCCCATCATAACGACCAGCGACAGCGAGGGCGCGGGCGAGATGTTCCGCGTGACGACCCTCGACCCCGCCGCGCCGCCGCTGGACGGCAGCGGGGCCATCGACTACTCCCGCGACTTTTTCGGCAGGCAGGCCGGGCTGACCGTGAGCGGCCAGCTCGAGGCGGAGGCGTTCGCGCACGCGTTTGGCAAGGTGTACACGTTCGGCCCGACGTTCCGCGCCGAGAACTCGAACACGCCCCGGCACGCCGCGGAGTTCTGGATGATCGAGCCGGAGGTCGCATTCGCGGATCTTGCGGACGACATGTGCCTCGCGGAGGACATGGTGAAATACGTCATCGGCGAGCTGCTCGATGGCGCCGAGAGCGAGCTTGCCTTCCTGAACAGCCGCGTTGACGGCGAGCTGCTGTCGCGCCTCTCGGCGGTCGCGGGCGCGGCGTTCGCGCGGATCACGTACACGGAGGCCATCGCGGTACTGGAGCGGCACAACTCTGAATTTGAGTACAAGGCCGCGTGGGGCCGCGACTTGCAGACGGAGCACGAGCGCTTTCTGACCGAGAAGATCCTGAAGCGCCCCGTGTTCGTCACGGACTACCCCAAGGACATCAAGGCGTTCTACATGCGCCAGAACGACGACGGCAGAACCGTCGCGGCGATGGATCTGCTCGTGCCGGGCGTCGGCGAGCTGATTGGCGGCAGCCAGAGGGAGGAGCGGCTTGACCGCCTCGAGCAGCGGATCGCCGCCCTCGGCATGGACGCGGAGGCGTACAGGTGGTATCTGGATCTCAGGCGGTACGGCGGCGTCGCCCACTCCGGCTTCGGGCTTGGCTTCGAGCGGGCGGTCATGTACATGACGGGCGTGACGAACATCAGGGACGCGCTGCCGTTCCCAAGGACGGCGGGGGGCGCGGCGAACGGCTTATAATGAATAATTGATAACTCAAAAATGGCTTTGCGCCAAAACATGAAGGGGAAACGAAAGGGAACGGGTATGGGCATGAGCGACACAGCGGACGGCAAGGCGGAGAGCAGGACGGACATCAGGGCAGACGGCAGGACGGACGGCAAAACGGATAGCAGGGCAGACGGCAAAGCGGACGGCAGGCCGGAGCAGAAAAGGGAGCCGGCGCGGGACAGGCTCCACATCGCGGACGAGGTCCTGTCGGCGATAGCGGTGCTGGCCGTCGGGAGGATCCCGTTCGCGGCGGCGTCCAGCGCCGGGGTCGGCGACGGGCTGGCCGGCTTTCTCGGCATGAAAAACGCGAACAGGGGCGTGAAGATTGAGTCGGGCGAAAGCGGGGTGTCTGCGGATCTGTACGTCACGGTGGAGTACGGCCAGCGCATCAACGAGGTCGCCAAATCCCTGCAAGACGCCGTTCGGAGCGACATCGAGGACATGACGGGGCTCAAGGTGCTGCACGCCAACGTGCACGTGCTGGGCATATACTTCCGGGACGCGAAAGACGCTAAGGAGGCAAAAGACGCGAAGGGGCTCAGGGACGGCGGGGACGTAAAGGAGCTGAAGGACGGCAAGGCCCCGAACGGGCGGCGCCAGCTCGGCGGGCCGGCCGGCGCCGCTGGCAGCGCGTCCGGGAGCGCGACCAGCGCGGCCGGCGCGGCCGGGGACGCTGGGGCGAACGGGGCATCCGGCACAGCCGGCCCGGCGGGGCCTGCGGGGCCTGCGTGAGCAACGGGTTCGGCGGCGCCGGCGGCATTGGCGGCGGCAGCAACATCTGCGGCGCCAGCGGCATCGGCGGCGCGAAACAATACAAAAGACGCGGGAAATACGAAAGACACGGGGATAAAGCGGCATGGGTTTTTTCGCTAAGGACGTCGGGATCGATCTCGGGACGGCGAACACGATCGTCCACATCAAGGGGCGCGGCATAGTGATACGGGAGCCGTCCGTGGTCGCCATGGACAGGGCGACGCGCAAGGTGCTGGCCGTCGGCGAGAGCGCGAAGGACATGATCGGGCGCACGCCCGACGGCATAACGGCCATCAGGCCGATGAGGGATGGCGTCATCGCGGACTTTGACGTCACGCAGCTCATGTTGCGCTATTTCATAAGGAAGGCCGACGCCAACGGGCTTTTCTTCAAGCCGCGCATCGTCGCCTGCATCCCGTCCGGCATAACGGAGGTGGAAAAGCGGGCCGTGGAGGACGCGGCCATACAGGCCGGCGCGCGCGAGGCGTACCTGATCGAGGAGCCGATGGCCGCCGCGATAGGCGCGAACCTTCCGGTGGAGATGCCCGTCGGCAGCATGGTCGTGGACATCGGCGGCGGGACGAGCGAGGTGGCCGTGATATCGCTGGGCGGCATCGTGTCGAGCAAGTCGCTCAGGATAGCAGGCGACGCCTTCGACGCCGCCATAGCGCTGTACATCAAGCGCGAGTACGGGCTTTTGATAGGCGAGCGCACGGCCGAGGACATAAAGCTCGGAATCGGCTCGGCCTACCCGCGCCCGACGGACGACTTCTGCGAGATCCGCGGCAGGGACGTGGTGGACGGCCTGCCGAAAAACATCACGCTGTCGGCCTCCGAGATCATGGAGGCGCTGCGCGAGCCCCTGCACGAAACGGTCGAGGCCGTGAAGGCCACGCTCGAGCAGACGCCGCCGGAGCTGGCCTCCGACATCATGGAGCACGGCATAGTGCTCACGGGGGGCGGCGCCCTGCTCTCCGGCCTGGACAAGCTGATCGCCCATGAAACGGGGATGCCCGTGGTTCTGGCCGAGAACCCGATGGACTGCGTGGCGCTCGGAACCGGCAAGGTGCTCGACGAGCTGGACACGCTGAAGCGGCTGCTCGTTTCCTCCAGCAAGCAGGGCTGAGCGCGCGATGGCGCGGGGGCGCGAGCTTGCGAACGCGGGGCTGGGGGTCGAGCGCGCGGGGCGCAGGGGCGCACGAGCGCGGGGCTGAGAACTCGCGGCCAGGCGGGCGCAAGGGCGCGTGCAATAAAATAATATGAAACCGAATCGGGATTTATGCGCAATATTTTTAAAAGCAGGGCTTTCGTGCTGCTCGTGTTTACTTTTTTCTGTCTGCTTTTGATTGTCACGACCTCCAATGATATCGGTGATTTTGAATGGGTCGGGGAGGCCGCCTCCGCGCCGCTCAGGCCGCTTCTCGCGCTGTTTGACGGCATTGCGGCCAGAATCGGCGTCAACGTGCGCAGCATAAGGGACACGGAGCAGATCCTGGCGGAGAACGAAATGCTCAAGGCCCGCGTCGCCGCGCTGGAAAGGGAGCGGCGCGAGCTGGAGTCGTACAGCGGCAAAATACGGGAATACCAGGAGGCGCTGAACCTGAAAGGGCGCTTTTCGGAGTATTCGCTGATCGGTGGCAACGTCATAACGCGCGACGTCGGCAACTGGTTTGACGTGTTCAAGATAGACGTCGGCGCCACGTCGGGCGTGAGCGCGGATCTCCCGGTCGTCTCGTCCAGCATGGCGCTGATAGGCAGGACCATACTGGCGAACACGAACACGTCGAACGTGGTCACGCTGATCGACGAGGAATGCGTCGTCAGCGGGTGGATCACGGGCCAGAACGGCGGGGCCGTCGTGGTCAGGGGCGACCTCACGCTGAAGGAGCAGGCGTACTGCCGGGTTGACATGATCCCGGACGGCATGGACATCAAGCCCGGCGACATCGTGGAGACCTCAGGCATTGGCGGGATCTTCCCGAGGGGGATAGAGATCGGCGTGATCGCCAGCGTGCGCCAGACCGGCAACGGGCTCATGCGATACGCGCTCCTGGAGCCGTTCGCCGATTTGAAGAAGCTGGACGAGGTGTTCATTCTGGTGGGCTACGGCAGCGAGATGGACGCGGGGCGGTCGGCGGACCTGCCGGCAGCGGCGGACTAGCCGGGCGCGAGCCGGCAACGGCAGACTAGCCGGGCGCATCAATGGCCGGCAAGCCCGCCGCAGGCATGTCGGGCGCATCAATGGCAGGCATGGCCGGGCGGCGCGAACCGCGGATTGGCCCGCCCGCAGGCATGGCCGGGCGCGAGCTGGACAAACGATGGGACGGGAGTTTTTTTCGGTGGGCAATTTTTCTGGCATGATGAAGTCCTTTTCGGCGTCAAGGCGGCGCCGGAGAAAGCGCGCCCGCGCGGCGCGAGCCGAGGCGGGCGCCCAGCGC
>JAISFK010000382.1 GCA_031263625.1 Clostridiales bacterium | reverse complement strand
CAGAGACAGAAGTGGCTGGCGAGCCGGCAGTAGCTGATGCGGTGGAAGCGGAGGCGACGGAAGTTGCCGAAGCGGTAGCAGTTGAGGCGCCGGCGGCTGCGGAAACTGCGGAGCCGGAGGCCGCTGAATCGAAAGCGGAAGCGGCGCCCGCGCCGGAGGTTGCCGAAGCGGAAGCGGCTGGCGAGCCGGAGGCCGTCGTGGCGCCGGAAGCGGAAGCGGCGCCCGAAGCAACGGCGGCGCCCGCTCCGGAAGCGGAAGCTGATGCGGAAGCGCCCGCAGCTGTCGAGGCGGAGCCAGCAGTTGCCGACGAGCCTGTAGCCGTTGCGGCGCCGGAGATTGCGCCCGCTGCGGAAGCGGAAGCGGCGCCGGCGGTTATCGAGGCGCCCGAAGCGGAAGCGCCTGCAGCCGAAGAGGCAGAGCCGGAAGCGCCCGCCGCCGCGTATGCGAGGGCAGACGCCGGATCCGCGCAGGATCTTGGCGACGACAGCGACGAGATAAAAGCGGCGGTGCCGTCCGCCGAGCAGATCGAGGCGGCCGCGCGCAAGCCGGAAGCCGAGGTCGAGGCCGAGGCTGCCTGCAGCGCGCCGGCCCCCGAATCCGAGGCCGCGCCGACCGAGTATTCAAGGGCGGACGCCGGAGTGCCGGCGGATCCGGACGACGACTAGCGAGCTCTGCGCCGCCGGCGCGCCCGCGCCGGCGGCGAAACATATAAAAAGGAGTGGTTTTGTCAATGAAGCACATAAAAATTGCCGTAAAGGCCGCAGACCGCAAGGCGGCCGCCAGCAAGGCGTGCGGGGAGTGCCAGGCGTCCTGCCAGTCGGCGTGCAAGACGTCCTGCACGATAGCGAACCAGCGCTGCGAGAACGCGACCCGGCGCAGGTGACGCAATGATCCATAAATACAGGCTGTTTTCCGACAACATCGTGTTGGACGTCAACAGCAGCGCGGTTTACGTGTTCGACGATATTTCATACGAGTTGCTGGGCGCCTGGTCTGACGATGCAGGCGCCTTTTCCCGCGCCGCCGAGGCCGAAGTGGCGCGGCGGCGCGGCGAGGCCGAGACGCGCGAGGCCAGGGAGGAGATAGAGTCGCTCATATCGTCCGGCCAGCTGTTCTCGGAGGCCAGCCCGGAGGCCGAGCTTGCGGGCATTGAGCGGACGTTCGTGTTCAAGTCGCTGTGCCTGCACATGGCGCACGACTGCAACATGCGCTGCGCCTACTGCTTCGCGTCCGCGGGGAGCTTTGGCGCCGAGCGCGGGCTCATGCCGTTTGAGACGGCGCGGCGCGCGATCGATTTCGTCGCGGGCGCCTCCGGCAGCCGGAGGAACATCGAGATAGACTTTTTCGGCGGCGAGCCTCTGCTGAATTTCGAGACCGTCAAAAAGACCGTGGCCTACGCGAGGGGCATTGAGGGCAAGGCTGGCAAGCGCTTCCGCTTCACGCTGACCACGAACGGCACGCTGCTCGACGGCGAGGCGGCGGCGTTCGCGAACGAGCACATGGACAACCTCGTGCTCAGCATCGACGGGCGCAGGGAGGTAAACGACGCCGTGAGAAAGACGGCCGGCGGGGGCGGCACCTACGACGCCATCGTGCCGAGGTTCCGGGATGTGGTGGCCGGGCGCGGCGGCAAGAGCTACTACATGCGCGGCACGTACACGGCGCGCAACGCGGACTTCGCGAGCGACGTGCTGCATCTTGCCGATCTCGGCTTCGACCAGATATCCGTCGAGCCGGTCGTGGCGCCGGGCGATCCCAGCCTCGCGCTGGAGCGGGGGCGCCTGCCAGAGCTGCTGCGCGAGTACGAGAGGCTCGCCCTGGCGATGCGCCGCCGCGAGGAGCGGGGCGAGGGCTTCAACTTTTTCCATTTCATGGTGGACATGGAGGGCGGCCCGTGCGCCGCGCGGCGGCTGAAAGGCTGCGGCGCCGGGTACGAGTATGCGGCCGTGACCCCGGACGGCAGCATATACCCGTGCCACCAGTTCGCGGGCAACGCGAGGTTCAGGCTGGGCGACGTGTTCGGCGGGATCGGCGCTCTGCGGACGGTTCGCGAGTTTCAGGACGCCAACGTCTACGCGAAGCCCAAATGCCGCGCGTGCTGGGCGAAGTATTTCTGCGGCGGCGGCTGCGCGGCGAGCGCGTACCAGAGCAGCGGCGGCGCCGGCATCTCGGAGCCGGACGAGTTTTACTGCGCCCTGCTGAAAAAGCGCGTCGAGTGCGCCATATGGCTGCGCTACGCCCGCGACGGCGGCTGGGAAAGCCGGGAAAGCCAGGGCGGCCAGGGCGACGGCGCCGAGGATTGAAACAATCGCAAGAATCGCCACGGCATATCGTTCTCTTGTCGCCACCCGCGAGGCGGCGTGGATTGAAACGGGCTTACCGGGCAGTCGGAGTTCGAGCAAGTGGTCGCCACCCGCGAGGGCGGCGGGGCGGGGCGACTGCGAAAAGGCAGGCCGCAGGCAACTGGGTTACGGCGCGGGCTGCCAGCTGCTTTTTTTGCTTGTTGACTGCGTAAATTTATCGTTATATAATAACCACAGCACGAACGGGCATATTCGGAAAGCGCCGCGCGAGAGCCGCGAGCGCTCGCTTTTGCCGCGCCGCGAGCGGAGCGGGCCGGATGCGCTCATTATGTTTAGGAGGGTTTGTTCCTTATGAAATCCAACAACGGGGTAAAGGCGCTTATTGTGCTCGTGGCCATCGCCGGCCTCATCATTCTTGGCGTCTTTGGCATACCGGCGATTGGCATGGCGTCCGTTGCGAACGTCAGGACGGGCATCGACATTCAGGGCGGCATATCCGTGACGCTGGAGGCGTCCGACGGCTACAGCCCGACGCAGGACCAGCTGGAGGCGGCGAGGGTCGTAATCGAGAGCAGGCTTGACGCCGAAAACGTGTTCGACCGCAACGTCACGATGGATCCGACGACAAAGAGGATACTGGTGGAGATCCCATACAAATCGAACCAGGGCAGCAGCGCCCTGATGGCGTCCGACTACAGGGCGCAGCAGACCGTTGTGGATTACATAGGCCAGACCGCCAACCTCACGTTCCGGCCGGTTGACGAGAACACTTACGACAGCGCCAC
>JAISFK010000343.1 GCA_031263625.1 Clostridiales bacterium | reverse complement strand
ATGTGTCAACTTTCGTCGGCCGCCGTTTCCCGGTGCGTCCTGACATACTCGTCAATGCTGTCAACGATATACGCCGGGCTGGTCATGTGCAGCCCCTCCCAGCAGCCTATGATGAAATCCAGCGCGCCTGTGTCGCGGAGATGCCTATACGCCTCCCGGCCGCTGATGCCCTTTTCGTCTTTGTACAGTTCCACGCAGGAAGCGAGGAACCACACCTCTCCTGTTGCCGCGTTCATATCTATTCCATGACCATTCCTTTTCAAGTTTTTTCGCAAGGACTCAACCGCAAAAGCGCGCCCTTGCGGTTTGAAAGCCTGCTTTCAAATTTGCTCCTCCGGGAATGTGACATTCCCTGTTTCCAGCTCTTCCTCGAGCATGTCATACAGAACCGTGTGGGAGAACCGCCACAGTTTCGTCCCTTCGTCCTCCAAAACCTCGTACAGCCGCGAGCCGTACAGGACGTCAGCGGCGCGCTCGAGGCTCAGCCCGCGCTTTTCCATGAGCAGGCTGATGATGCCGGGCGTGATAATTGCAATCACGGCGTATATGTTTTTTTTGGTTCGTAATCTTAAGACCTCCGCGCGCCGAAATCCAGCCCGCGCGTTTGCCCTATCAGGCGCGGCGCCGGCACCGCCGCATTGCTTCCGTGATATAGCAGCATAATCGAGGTTCCCCCTAAAAGCAGTAGCCATATCGCTGCCTCAATACAATAAATAATAGCATAATTTATAACCGGATGCAGGAGAGGGGGAATAAATATTTTATTTTAACGGAACCTCACCGTCACCGGCGGCGAGTATATACTGACGAGCATTTGAATTTACCATAAACGCGAGTCAGTAATACTCGTTTCCTCTGTCCGACCGCAAATTGCGGTCGGAGTTCCTAATCGAACACGAGTATAAGCCTGCGCAGCATGGCCGCGACTTCGGCGCGGGTCGCCGTGCCTTTCGGGTCAAACATGTTGCCCTCCTGCGGGGACAGCTGATGTTCGCTGCCGCTCGCAATGGAGGACGCGGGCCTGCCGCTGATAACCCCTGCTTCGCACAGCGCTTCAACCGCCTCGCGCGCGTAAGCCGCGATGTCCGCGTCGTCGCCAAAAGCCGCATAGCTCCGCGCAGTCGGGAGTTTCAGGCTCTTATGCTCCGCGTAGCGCAGGAGGATGGCCGCCAAATCCTGCCGGGAAACCGGCGCGTCCGGGGCGAAACTGTTGCCGCCCACGCCGTTCACGATGCCGGCCTCGCGCGCCCATTCGACATAGGCGGCGTAGTACGCGGCGGCGTCCACGTCGCCAAAAGCGCTGCCGGCGAATCCGCTCGCGCCTATGCCGTGGAGCCTGCCAAGCACCGTGACGGCCATGCCGCGCGTCATGGGCGCGTTGGGGCTGAACGCGGCCGCGCCCGTGCCGGCGAACAGGCCGTGGGCATAGGCAAAGCCCACGTCGTCGAAGAACCAGTCGCCCGCTTTCACGTCGGCAAACGGATTTTCAAAGACCGCGCGGTAGCCGAGCGGGGCGTTTTCGTCAAGGATGACGGCCGCCCCCTCCCTGAGCTTCAGCGCAAAGCCGGAGGGCAGCGTTATCGACGCGGCGGCCCTTCGCGGCGGCGTCACCGTGCCGTCCAGCGCGACGGTCGTTCCTCCGGGCGCGGCGATGATCGTCCCGCCCGCCGTGGCGATTTTGGCGCTGCCGGAAGCGGGAACGGATGTCAGGCCCGCCCTGCTGACGGTCGCGCCGCCGGAAACGCCGATCCGCGCGTCGCTGCCCGGCAAGCCGATCCCGGCCTCCTTTCCGCTTGGGATGGAGATCAGGCCGGCCTTGTCAATCGTCGTGCCCGCCGGCGCGGTGACGGTCAAGCCCTCCGGCGTTTTGATCGTGCCGCCGCCCGGCAAGGTGATCGTGCCGTCCGCTCCCGTCACGGCGGGCTTGCCGTCCGGGGTGGTGATGATATAGCCGTGCGCGGCGGCGCCGGCGCCGGCGCCGCCGGAAGGCTGGATCGCCGCGCTGCCGCCCGCGCCGCCGTTCGGGCCGGGTGCGCCGCCGTTGCCTGAGCCGTCGCCATTGCCCGAATTGTCGCCGTTGCCTGAGCCGTCGCCGTTGCCCGAATCGTCGCCGCTGCCATCGGCCGCATGCGCCTGAATCCGGAGCGTATTGGACTGCAGCGCGCCCAGTTTGGCGGCGACTGTTCCCTCGCCCGTGCCGGCGGCCGTCAGCAGGCCGCCCGCGTCAACCGACGCGGAGCCGGTCGCGGCGAATGTCAGGCTGTCGGGGGACAGGCTGATTTTGCTCCCGTCCGCTTTCACGCCCAGCACCGTCAGGGCCAGCGTGTCGCCCTGCGCCATGGAAAGCGGGCCCGCCGGGGTCAGCTCCAGCGCCGTGAAGCTCGCCGCGCCGACCTGCTCGACTTTGAGCGTCAGCGACGCCGTAAGCCCGGAAGCCCCCATGACGGAAACCGCGATTTGCCCGTCGCTGCCCTGCGGCAGAGCGCCGGCCAGCGAGAAGCGCCCTTCGTCGTCCGCTGTCGCCCGCGCCGGCGCCTCGGCGTTCAGCAGGCTGGCGGCAAGGCCCGGCTGGGTGCGCCCTTGGACGGTAAAGTTGCCGTCCGTGGTGGCTATGGCGCGCGCGTCCCCCGCCAGATTGTCCACAATCAGCGTGGGCGGCGTCAAATCCGGCACGACGGTGACTACTCGGCTGGCGCTGCCCAGCGTGGCGCTGTCCACGGCTGTGATCATCAGTGTCTCGTAGCCGCCGACGACCTGCCGGCCGTCCACTGTCGCGCTGTTTTTGTCGAAATAATCCTGCGCGAGCAGCGCAAGCGCCCGCGTATTCGCTCCCGCCGCCATTTCCGCTTTGTCGCGATAGCGGACGATGCGAATGTCCGCGTCGGCGGCCGTGCTGACGGTCAGCTCAAA
>JAISFK010000324.1 GCA_031263625.1 Clostridiales bacterium | reverse complement strand
CAATGCGGTGCGTACAGAATTTTTAAGCTTTTCGTAGCTAGGTACGGCACCCTCTACAATGTTCTTGTCGCCGACGCGCAATGTTGGCAGAATATGCGCACCGCTATCAGCTATGCGATTCAAATCTATGATATCTTCAAATTCCAGTTGTCTAAATTCAGATTCTCTCATCATCATCAAAACCAAACTATGCAATGCGTTGTGCATGTCACAGCCTCTACTGTACAGCTTAAGTTTTTTCATTGTTATGCTCATCCCTTTATTTTAACATAGGTTAACTCATTTAAGTTTTGCAACCGTATAATAAATGGTCGTATCAACTATGGGGAATCTATCACTGCCGACATATGATATATCCTTTTCCTTTCTAATTCCCTTTGCAAACGCTTTGGTGCTGTATAATACATCATAAGCAATATTATAATCTGAAAGAGTTTTCGAAAATTTATCTTCTAACCACATATCAACAAGCTTTTTCGATTTTAATACAAATAAGTTGATTTTGTCCTGTTTATGGCAAAAGGATGATATGTGCAACATTTCCTTTGCTATGATCCTTTTCAAATCGATCAAGCAGGCTTTATAATTCATAATATGCTGCAATCCGAGCAAAGACATTGCAACAGACACGCTTTTGTCATTGAATGGGCTGTGCCCGGCGTCATACGCAAAATAGTTTATGTCTATATTGTTGTCATGACTTAGTCTCTTAATATGCAGTAAGCTATTGAAATCAATATCGTTTACGATATATGTTAAATCCACTCTTTTTTGTATTCGGCTAAACAAGTTGCCATGTCCTGCAGCAAAGTCAAGAACTAAAGAACCGCTTGGTGTGTTCATCAATGCTTCGTTCACAATAGAAATGCATTCTTCAACAGCATTCTGCGTATCATGCGTATATGTATAAGTGTCAAATGAATTTAAATCACAAGATAAATCCTTTGAGCTTTTAAAATTATTCAATAATTCATCTCGTGAAAATAAAAAACAAGCGATGCCGAAATGGATACAATATTCTGTTCTGCAACGATTACAATATACAGACGCTTCAATGATATCGTCATTATGTGTTACATGTATATCCCAACACAACATTCCAGAACATATTGGGCATTTTAAATATTGAATTAATAAACGGTTCATAACGCCATCCCAAATAATCTATAATACATATCCATTTGATATTTTACAATGTGGCACAAGATAAGAACATGCGCCACATTGTAAAATGTAACATTAAAATTGCAACAAAACAAGTGCGATATATCATCGGGATTTTCTTAATTTACTCGATGATAATAGTCAATATACTCACACATATAAAACTTCTGTATGAGCCTTGCGTTATCTTTTGTTTTGCTATCAGTTGCCTTCTTGCTATCTGTGACCTTCTTGTCAAGATATACAAAAATCTACTATCATTTGATATTCTTGAGTATATTGCTCAAGAGTTTCTATACTCCAGCCTATGCCCGATATGGGATAAAAGCCTAATTTACAAAACTCATTTTCATGAAGGGTTTTCACGTCATGAGCCAATCCATGGACATCTTTAGGCGAAAATGTTAAACGAACACGAGGTATTGGCTTAAGTAGCATTACATTTTTCATTATCAAATCCCAAGTTCCACTTCCATCATGCAGTTTTCGATGTTTATCGTGCCGCGCTTGATTTCCATCTATACTTAAAGTGATATCAATATTTTTATTAAGAAGAAGCTGATAGATTTTAGGAGTTAATAATAAACCATTTGTTGTAAGGCAAAAACGCAAGTCTGGCTTTATGCTTAAAAGCGTTTGATGAAGTTGAAGCAAAAGCTCTAATTCTAGTAACGGTTCTCCACCAAAAAAAGTTATGCTCCTGACATCTGACATGGCAACCAATGAATATATCTTATCAATTACTGATGCAGATATTCTTTTTTCATACTTTTGTCCGCAATAGCAATAATCGCATTGCATATTGCAATTATTCGTTAATGTTATTGTTATGTGACTTACATTTTTTAGCTTCATAAATGGCCTGATTTCCCAACATTATTTCTGCTCAATATATCTCGCAACTGCATTAAATAGCTGTTCGGAGTCTAGTACTAGCATGTCATCATCAAACGCTATGTTGTATGTTTCTTCAACCGAGATTAGGAATTTAATTGTATCTATTGAATCCAATTGACTGCTTATCAATTCTGAAAACTCATCCTCCGTTAGCTGATTTATATCATAGCTTACTTCTAACACTTCGCACCACAGCGTGAATAATTTTCTCATGCTATCGCTTACGCTTATTGGCATATTTATCTCCGAATTATTTTCATTATGCTATTTACAATTTTTGCGTACAAACAGGTCAAGATAATGTTCCCGGCAGATCTACACACAACAATAAATTCCGTAAAAATCGGTATATTATTCGTCATATGCCACTCTCAGCGCACGTCGGCACCGGGCCGCTAACTCCGCTAGTCATTTATTCCGCGCGGCTCAGTATGCCGTGCGTACTTGATGGGCCGCCGGCGGCGCACCGCATCTATTGCCAGACGCGGCGCACCGCCCGCGATGTAGTCAGCGGCTTACGATGATGTCCGCGAAGTACGGGTTTCCCTCCGCGCTGTAGTGCACGTTGCTGAGCACGTCGTCGCGGAAGACGAACTTGTTGACCCAGTAGTACATCGGGATGATGGCCATGTCCTGCTCCACCAGCAGCGACTCGGCCTGGTGCAGCATGCCCAGGCGCTCCGCGTTGTCCACGACGTCCTTGGCCTCGGCCACCAGCCTGTTGTATTCCGGGCTTTCGTAGTTGCTGTAGTTCATGAAATGGCCTGTCGTGTGCAGCGACAGCAGATCGCTCGCGTCAAAATAGTCCGCGCCCCAGTTTTCCAGGAAGAAGTGGAAGCGGTGCTCGTCGCGCGCCAGGTTGACCGCCGCGCCCTCCTGCGGGATCAGCGTGGACTCGACGCCCAGCTCGTCCTTCCAGACGGCCTGCAAATATTCAAACACAGTGCCATTGTCCTTCGTCGCGCTGCGGTAGGGCAGCTCAAGCACGGGGAAGCCCTGCCCGTTCGGATAGCCCGCTTCCGCCAGCAGGCTGCGCGCCTCGTCCGGGTCGTAGTATACCATCCGCGGGCTCTCCAAGTAGAAGTCCTTGTCCGGCGACGTGCCGGGGAATCCCATCCCCACATACGCCGTGGCGGGTATCTTCGTGCCCACGAGCAGCACGTCGCTCAAAAACTCGCGGTCGATGCAGAGTGCGAAAGCGCGGCGGACGCGCGGATCGTTGAAGGGCTCCCGCTCAAGGTTGACGTAAAGGTACGCGGAGCGCAGGGCGGGGGCTGAGTGGTACAGGCCCTGGGCGATCAGCGCTTCCGTTTCCTCGGATGGGAAATCCGTGATGAAGTCCACGTCGCCCGAGTTGAACAGCGCGAGGCGCGTGTTCGAGTCCGCGGCCATCTTGCAAGTGAGGCGGTCAAGGTTGACGCTGTCCCGCCTATAATACGTTTCGTTCTTTTCAAGGACGAGGTACTGGTCCGCGTCCAGCTCGACGAATTTCATCGGGCCGTTGGAAACGAAAGTGTTCGGATCCAGCACCCACTCGCCCGTGCCGTCCAGCGATGCCTTGTCCTCGCGCAGCGGGAAGTACGTCATGGCGGCCAGCAGGGTGTTGAAATACGCGCACGGGGCCGCGAGCGTGATCTCCAGCGTGTAGTCGTCCACGGCGCGGATTCCCAGCTCCTCGTATGGCAGATCGCCGTTGAAGCACGCCTCCGCGTTCTTGACAAACCCGCCGTGCGCGAGCGCGTAGCCGGAGCCGACGTCCGGGTTCACGAGCCGCCTGACGCTGAACACGTAGTTGTCCGCCGTCACCGGCACCCCGTCGGACCACACTGCGTCTTGGCGCAGCTTCAGCGTCCACACGAGCCCGTCGTCCGAGATGTCAACGCTCTCCGCGCCCGCAAGCTCGACACCCGTGGCCGAGTAGCGGTAAAGCCCCTCGTAGAGCAGGTTGATCATCAGGCCGGGGTCGGCCGCCGCGCACGTGGTCGGGTCAAAGCCGTTCGCCCCGCCGCCGAGGCATATGGTCAGCTCGTTGGGGCCGCTCGGCGTTTCCGTCGCCGCGATCGCCGCGGCGGTCGTAGCGACGGTTGCCGCCGCAGTCGCCGCCCCAGCTTCCGTCGCAGCGCCCGCTCCGGAATCAGCCGAAGCCTCTGCCGTCCCTGCTGCGGCCGTTGTGACCGCCGCATCTGCCGTCGCGGTCGCCTGTTCCGTATTGCCGGAGCCGCCGCCGCACGCCGCGAGCCCCAGCAGCATGGCGAGCGCCAGCAGGGCGCTTGCCGCCCGCAGCGCGGCCGCCCGTCCGGTCGGCGAGCGCCTGCCCTTGGCCGGCATGGCCGAGCGCCGGGGCTTTGCCGCAGCGTTTGCCAATGCGCCCATTGCGCCCGTTGCGCCCGCAGTTGCGGACGAGCGCGAGAGTTTTGATGTGCCTTTCATTTTTTCTGCCTCCCCTGATTATTTTTTATGTCGGCTTTATATGCCGAGCATGCCATGTTTGCCGTGTTTGCCTCGCCCGCCGCCGCGCTCATTCGTAGCGATGGCACGCCACAAAGTGCCCGCCCCCCGCGTCCCGCATCTCCGGAACGCTGTCCGCGCAGCGGCTCTCGGCATAGCGGCAGCGCGTCCTGAACACGCAGCCGGACGGCGGGTTGATCGGGCTGGGAACGTCCCCCTCCAGCACGATGCGCTGCTTCTTGCGGCTGATCTTCGGATCCGGCGTCGGCACGGCGCTCAGTAGAGCCTGCGTGTACGGGTGCAGCGGGTGCGCGTACAGCTCGTCCGTCCCGGCGCTCTCCATGCCGCGCCCCAGGTACATCACGAGCACGCGCTGCGAGATGTGCCGCACGACGGAGAGATCGTGCGCGATAAAGAGATAAGTTATGCCGGAGCGCTCCTGGATGTCCATCAGCATATTGATGATCTGGGCCTGGATGGAGACGTCCAGCGCCGACACGGGTTCGTCCAGAATCAGGAAGTCGGCGTTGGTCGTCAAGGCGCGCGCGATGGATATGCGCTGCCTCTGGCCGCCGGAAAACTCGTGCGGGAAGCGCGAGAGGGCCTCGCTGTTCATGCCCACGAGGCGCATGTTTTCCACGACGACGGCGTCCCGCTCGGCGGCCGGCAGCTTGGGCTGCTGGATGTTCAGCGGCTCCGCCACGATGTCGCGAATGGCCAGGCGCGGGTCGAGGGAGGAATACGGATCCTGGAACACCATCTGCATGCGCGAGCGGTACGGCTTTATGTCGCCGGACGTTATGTCGTTTCCGTCGAACAGGATCCGGCCGCCGTTCGGGTTGTGGAACCGCATGAGCGTCCGGCCCGCCGTGGACTTCCCGCACCCGGACTCTCCCACGAGGCCAAGCGTTTCCCCTCTATGGATGGCAAAGGAGACGCCGTCCACCGCTTTCACGACGCAGCGCTTGCCGCCCTGCCGCGCGTCAAACCATGTTCTGAGCTCCGACACCTCGACAAGCGCGCTCATGGCAGCACCCCCTCGCCGGCTGGCGCAGCCGAGCCCTGTCCCGCGTCCTGTCCCGCGTCCCGCCCAGAGCTTTGTCCTGCGTCCTGTCCCGCGCCCGCAGCCTGTCCTGCGTATTGGCCCGCGCCTTGCTCTGCGCCCTGTCCCGCCTCCGCGCCCGCGCCCGCCGGCTCGCCGGCGTCCTGCCAGGGGTATTTGAGCATCGCGCGCCAGCAGCGGGACGTGTGGCGCTCCCCCTCGACATCCGCCGGAACGGGCCTGCGCTTCAGGCAGACGTTCATGCAGTAGGCGCAGCGCGCGGCAAAGACGCAGCCCTCCGGCAGCATCATGAGATCCACGGGCGCGCCCGCGATCGGCACGAGCCGCTTCTTGCCGCGCATGGCGGCCGCCTCAGGTAGGCAGTTCAAAAGCCCGCGCGTGTAGGGGTGCGCAGTTCTGTAAAATATGTCGTCCGTCGCCCCCGCCTCCATGATCTGACTGCCGTACATGATGTTGACGCGGTCGCAGAGATCCGCCACGATGCCGAGATCGTGCGTGATCAGCACAATGGACGTCGATATGCGCTCCTTGATGTCGCGCAGGATCTGCAGGATCTGCGCCTGTATGGTCACGTCCAGCGCCGTGGTCGGCTCGTCCGCGATCAAAATGGACGGATCGCACGCGAGCGCCATCGCGATCATGACGCGCTGGCGCATGCCGCCGGAGAACTCGTGCGGGAACTGCTTCAGGCGCAGCTCGGGCTGGGGTATGCTGACCAGGGCGAGCAGCTCCGCCGCGCGCCGGCGAGCCGCCTTGCCGCGCAGGCCCGTGTGCTGCGAGATCGTTTCCGTGAGCTGGTTGCCGACGGTGTAGAGCGGGTTGAGGGATGTCATCGGATCCTGAAAAATCATCGCGATGTCCTTGCCGCGTATGAGGTTGAACTCTTTTTCCCGCTGTGTGGAGATGTCACGGCCGAGGACGCGGATCTTTCCCGTCACGCGCGCGGACTTGGGCAGGATGCGCATGAGCGCGTTCGCCGAAACGGACTTCCCGGAGCCGGACTCGCCCACGATGCCGAGGATCTCACCCCGCCGCAGGCTCCACGAAACGCCGCTGACCGCATGAACCACGCCTGACGGCGTGTGGAAGGCCACGCTCATGTCCTCGATCTCCAGAATGGGCCGCGCAAGCTCCTGCTCAAGCCCCTGCGCCAGCGCTGCTCGCTTTTGCGCCCGTGCCTGCCCTTGCTCGCGCCCCAGCTCTCGTTCTAGCTCTCGCTCGCTTCCTATTTTTTGTCCCTGTCCAGATTGTCCAGATCCCTCTCCCATTCCGCGCCCCTGCTCCTGTTCAAGTTTCAGTCCATATTTTCGTCCATATTTATGTTTATGTTTATGTTTTCGCCCATGCTTGCTTATGTTTCCGCTCATGTTTCCGCTCATGCTTATGCCAAGCCCGTTTCGCGCTTTTTTACTTCCGCAGCCTGGGGTCAAGCGCGTCCCGGAGCGAGTCGCCTATGACGTTGAACGAAAGCATGAGCATGGATATCAGCCCGGATGACACTATGATGTTCAGCGGGTAGCTGATGATGCCGTTGAGGGCGTCCGCCGCCAGTGAGCCCAGCGATGGCACGGGGGCCGCGACGCCGAGGCCGATGAAGCTGAGAAAGGACTCCATCGCGATGGCGCCGGGGATGATGCCGGTGGCGCTGATGATGATAATGCCAATGGAGTTCGGCAGCAGGTGCTTCGTGATGATCCAGCCCGCTTTCGCGCCGAATGCCTCGGACGCCATCACATACTCCTGGCTCCTGTTCATGAGCAGCGCCCCGCGCACGGTTCTGGCCATGCCAATCCAGTTGAACATCGAGAATACCGCCAGAATGGAGATCAGGCCGGAGCCCATCGAGGCGATCGCCGCGTATCTGGGATTCGTCAGAAGGCTTGTGAAGATGTCGCGCGTCGCGACGGACAGGATGATTACGATCAGCACGGTCGGGATCGTCATCATGAGATCGACGAAGCGCATCATGATGTTGTCCGCCCAGCCGCCGACATACGCCGAGATCCCGCCGTATGCCAGGCCGATGATCAGCACCGAGAAGCTCGTGGCCACGCCGACGAACAGCGAAACGCGCGTGCCGAACATGACGCGCGTGAACGTGTCGCGGCCCAGCCTGTCCGTGCCGAAGGGGTGCGAGAGCGACGGCCCGAGGCGCACATCCCGCGACTGCGACTGGTACGTGTAGGGGGAGAGCATCGGCCCCAGAATGGCGGCCAGCACGATGATGGCCAGCACGATCAGCATCGCCATGCCGACCTTGTTGCGCATGAAGCGCTTTCTGGCGTCCTGCCAGTACGAAACGGAGGGCCGGATCTGATCCGTCGCCTCCTTGTCCTCAGCGGAGGCGGGCAGCAGATCGTCCGGCGCAAGGCCGTACTCTTTCATCAGCTCGCTGTCCGGCTGAAACTCGCCGCGCATATGGCCCCTTTCCGGCGCTTCCCGGCGCCCCTTGGTGTTATTTTATAGGGCGTTACTCCAGCTTGATTCGCGGATCGATGATCCCGTACAGCACGTCAACCACGTAGTTCGCCAAAATCAGCAGCGCGGAAAACATGATGGTCGTGCCCATAATCATGGGATAGTCCCGCGCGCCGATGGAGCCAACGTAATACTTCCCGACGCCCGCTATCGCGAAAAGCCCCTCGATGACCATGGAGCCCGTCAGCACCGTCGCGATCATCGGGCCGACCGCCGTCACCACCGGGAGCATGGCGTTGCGAAAGGCGTGCTTGAACATCACTTTGTAGGGCGGCAGGCCTTTGGCCCGCGCCGTCCGAATGTAGTCCTGCCCTATGACGTCCAGCATGGTGGTGCGCATCAGCCGCGCGAGGCCGAATATCTGCGGGAAGGCCATGGAAAACACCGGCAGGATGTACGACTTCCAGTCCGTGAGATACGCCACGGGCAAAACCTTGAGCCATACGCCGAAGCAGAGCATGAGCGCGACGGCCATGACAAAATTGGGCAGTGAGGCAAAGAGCGACGACAAAAATATGAAGCACCTGTCAAACAGCGTGTCGTGCTTGACAGCCGCCAGCAGGCCCAGCGGTATCGAGAGGGAGATGGAGATGAGCGCGCAGATGCCGCCGACCTTGGCCGAATTGGGGAAGTATTTCCCCAGCATTTCCAGCACGGTCATGCCGGTGAGGCTGCGATCGGTGATGGACTCCCCGAGATCCCCGTGCAGGAGATCGTTCAGGTAGTTCAGGTACTGCTCCCACACGGGGCGGTCGTAGCCGTAGCGCTCCATCAGGCGCGCAACGACGCGCGGATCCGAGCGCTCGTTCATGAAAGGGTTTCCCGGCGCCGCCTGCATTAAAAAGAATGTGATCGTCACCACAAAAAACAGCGTTATCAACGATGAGACAAAATGCTTGGCAATGTATCTGAGCAACTGTGCTTATCCACCCCTGTCCTCTGTGCAGATAACTATACTTTACTGTGAGTATATTATCACCGGCAAAATGCATTGTCAATCGGAAATTTTAAGCTTTCATGGAAATTTACGGGCAATTTACGGGAATTTTGCGAGAAATTTACAGGGGAATTTCAAGGGCTTTCAGGAGGCATTCGGAGCATTTGGGGAATAGAGCGGGCTGGAGGGACTGGACGGGCATTGTTATGGGTATTGCTGCGGCATTGTTATTTGCCTATTCATTTGCTATACTATTCTCGATTTGGAAATAGTATTCACTAAAAACCAAAGTGGAATGGGAGGGGGATTGGCTTATGCGACAGGAATACGTGAAAAAGCTGTTTTGCCTTGACGGCCGGAAAGCCATCGTGACGGGGGGCAATTCCGGCATTGGCAAGGGCATAGCCGCGGCGCTCGCCTCGCTGGGCGCAGACGTCGCGTTTGTGGGGCGGCACGAGCCCACGATAGCGCAGACCGAGAAGGAGCTGGTCGCGCTGGGGTCAAAAGCCAAAGGCTATAAGGTGGACGTCGGCGCCAAGGACGAGGTGGATCGCTTCTTTGACGCCTATTACGCGGAGAACGGGAAAAAACTGGACATCCTGGTCGCCAACGCGTCGGTCCAATACGACAAGCGCATGCTGGACGCGACGGAATTTGAGCTGGAGCAGATGTATCACATAAACCTTAAAGGGCTCCTGTTTTTCGCGCAGCGGGCGGCCGAGGCCATGAAGGAGCAGATGGGCGGCAACATCGTGGTCGTGACGTCGCTGAACGCGCTGCGCCCGAACCCGCCGCAGGCGCTGTACTCCGGCTCGAAAGCGGCTCAGGAGGCGCTGATGCGCTGCCTCGCGTCGGATCTCGGCGAGTACAATATCCGCGTCAACTCGCTCGCTCCCGGCGCCGTGATGACAAACATCGGCCTCAACGACAGGGACAGGCACGCACAGGAGCGCGCGGCGCCGGGAGAGCCGGCGGGGCGGAATCCCGCGATTCCGCTGGGGCGGCTTGGCACGCCGGAGGACATGGGCGCCGCCGTGGCGTGCATCGTGTCGGACGCGTTCAGCTACATGACCGGCGCCACGGTGCTCGTGGACGGCGGGCTTGCGCTGCGCTAGCGCGGGCCGGCGCGTTATCGGCGCAGGCGGCCGGCGCCGCCCTGGCGCGAGCAACCGCGCGCGCTGGGGCGAGCGGCCGCGATATCGGCAAGGCCGCGCTGGATATTTTCCGCGCGGCGCAGGATGGCGGTGATTGAATGTGAAAATTCTGGCGTTTGCCAAAATATCGGCATCGGTCAGGCCGCGGGCGCTGGCACATCTGGCGCTGGCCCTGGCGATTCTCCTTGCCCTGCCGGCGTTTGCCGCGTGCTCGTATGGCGACTGGGCGGGCGGGCCCGCTGCGGGCGCAGCCGAAAGCGGGGGCGGCGGGGGCGGCGCGGGAGCCGGCAGCTCGGACGGATCGGGCGGCGCAGGCGGCGCGGACGCCAACGGCAGCGGCAGCGGCAACGGCGGCGGCGGCGTCACCATCACGCTGATCGAGGCGCTTGCGAACCCCGTGAGATCGGAGGCCATCGGCAAGGCGGCGGCCGACTTCATGGCCGAAAACGAGGGGGTGGAGATCGAGCTGCTCAGCCCGCCGACGGAGCAGGCGTCCGCGAAGATAGCCCAAATGCTCATGGCGGGGCAGGACATAGACATCCTCGAGGTGCGCGGCTGGTACATGATGCAGTACATCGACAGCGGGTGGATACGCCCCATCGACGACCTCGTAAGCGGCTGGGACGGCTACGGGCTGATCGCCAAAAACATGCGCCAGGAGGCGCTGGGCAAGGTTTGGGGCCTCGCGATAGGGCAGCTGCGCTCCGGCATCTTTTACCGCGCGGACTGGCTCGCCGAGGCGGGGCTGGAACTGCCGACGGGCGCCGACTGGACGTTTGAGCGGCTGTACGAGCTGGCGCTCGGCATGACGGATCCGTCAAAAAACAGGTACGGTTGGGTGTTCCGGGGCGCGGGGCACGCCGTTGACCAGTTCATCGGGCCGTACCTAGCGTCCGCCCTGGGCAGGGAGGGCACGCACAGCGAGGAGTACCTGTTCACGCCGGGCGGCGGGAGCATTTACCGCACGGACGAGGCGAAGCGCGCGTTTGAGATGTATATCGATCTGTACAAATACTGCTCGCCGCCGGATTCGGGCGCGTGGGCCTTCACCCAGCAGCTGGACGCGTTCACGTCCGGCGCCGCGTGCTTCATGAGGCAGGATTCCGACGCCATCCCGGTGCTGGAGGCGAACATGGGCGACGACGCATGGAGTATCGCGCCGCTCCCCGTCGGGGAGAAGACGCGCCACACCTTCAAGATTGACGGCAAGGGCGGCGACTTTTGGGGCATGACCTCTTTCACGGAGGACAGGCTGGCCGCGTGGGAGTTCCTCAAATATATCGGCTCGCCGCAGCAGAGCAGTCGCATAGCCCTGAATACGGGGCTGATACCTCCGCATGCGGGCGCGTTTGTCGGGGATCCTGAATATGACAGGCCATTCTACAGGGCTTTCTTCTACATGGACAACCACCCCGAGCTGTACGTGGCGTCCAATTTTGCGTCCGATCTGCCCTACGCCTCGCGCATGGGCGAGTTTGCCAGCATGTCCGACGCGGACATTCAAAGCGTGCTGCTGGGCAGGGCCGACATATCCGAAACGCTGGAGCGCTGGGCGCAGTTCTGGGAAGACGCGAGGGGCGCAGGCTAGAGGGAGGCGGCTACGCCCGCCCAAATGGCACGAAGACGTCCCGCGCCCTGCGCGCCCCCTCGGCCCAGGCGTTGCGGCGCTCCGCGATCAGCGATTCCTCGCGCAGGCCCAGCGAGCTCAAAGGCGCGCTGCGCACCCTCGCGCCTCGGGCGTCGAAGTCGGCGATCACGGCCTCGCACGGGTATTCGCAGACGGACGGCACCGTTCTGTAATACACCCCGTTGCTCGCGTGGAAGGCGTTGATGTGCCAGTGCCCTGAGAAGGCGATCGCCGTGCAGCCGCTCCGCTCCAGCAGCCTTTTGAGCTTGCCCGCGTTCTCGATTTTCCCCAGCGCCCTGTCAAAATCGCGGCCGCGCACCGGGCCGCTGGCGAGCCTGCCGCCGTCTAGGCCGTCTGAGCCTAAGATCGTTCCGTATCGCGCTACGGACGCCTTGTTGCTGACGGGGTGGTGGCTCGCCAGGAAAACCGGCCGGCCGCGGTTTTCCTCCAGCAGGCGCGCAAGCCAGTCCAGCGCGCGGCTGTCGGCGGCAAAATTGGCGCCTTCCCCCGGCGCGCAGACGTCCAGGAGCGCCACGGCGGCCGCGCCGAACGCCATGGAGCGGCAGAAGCAGCCGTCTCTCTCGGCAATGCCGCGCTCCCTGCGCATTGCGTTTTTCGCGGCGCCGCCGGCAAGCGCGTCGTGGTTTCCCGGCACGGCGTGCCAGGCGATGCCCGTCGCGTCCATTATCGACTTGCCGAATTTGTAGTCGTCCGCCGTCCCGAACTGCGTGAAATCCCCGCAGTGGATTATCGCGTCCGGCCTCAGCGCCTTTATCTCGCGCACGAGCCTGTCCTTTACAGCCTCCCACCGGTTCAGGATGGCGCGGTTCAGCCAGACGGTGTTCTCCGCGCCCCTCTCGCGCGTGAAGTGCGTGTCGGAGATAAAAAGCAGCCGCCTCCCGGCAGTTCCTGAGTTCGCTGGCATGCGCGCCCCCTTTCCTCATTGTCCGTCGTCCATGCAAGTCCATTATATCGCTGCGCGGGGCAAATGCAATAATCCTGAATGTAAAATTGTAAAATCTATGTAAGAATGTCGGCGCGGGGCTGCGGATCGCGAAAAAAATAATGCGTTTTGGCCTAAAATCTTACGATTGTCATTGTCGCGGAGAGATTTACAATTGCGCGCCGCGCGAAAGATGTGCTACATTCTTGGTGACTGGTTTGGCTTGGGATTTACATTGGGTTATTATACTCGTGTTCGATTGGGATTCCGACCGCAATTTGCGGTCGGACAGAGGAAACGAGTATTACTGACTCGCGTTAATGGAAAATTCAAATGCTCGTCAGTATAACGTGCTGTTAATCGACTAGTAGACGGATCGGCTGAACGGCCGATTGCTTGAACGGTTAATCGCTTGATCATTTTGCCAAGCCGGCGCAAAATTCTGTATGGGAGGCTGGCGCGCGCTATGCGTACAAAGAAAATTGACCCGGCAAGGTTGCGCCTCACCTTGCTGGCCCTGCCGTTTGTGGCGTTCATCATCGCGTTTTCGTATGTCCCCGTGCATGGCTGGCTGTACTCGCTGTTTGACTACCGCCCCGCGCTCCCGCTGTTCGACAACGAGTTCGTCGGCCTGGCGAATTTCAAGACCATCATCGACGACATGCGCAACACGGGCAGGGTGCTGGGCAACACGCTCATATTCTTCGGGCTGGACATCCTGACCTCCGTGGTGCCCGTCATACTCGCCATTTTGCTCTCCGAGGTTCGCTCCCGCAAATTCAAGAAGCTCGTGCAGACGACCACGACGCTTCCCTATTTTATAAGCTGGATTATCATATTCTCGTTCGCGTTCAACCTCTTTTCGTTCGACGGCCTCGTAAACCAGATCATAACCGCTTTCAACCCGGACGCCGTGCCGAGCTCCGTGCTGATCAACAAGGACGTGGTGTACCAGTTCCAGACGGCCTTGAGGCTGTGGAAGAACGCGGGCTGGAGCGCCATCGTGTACCTCGCCGCGATAGCCGGCATAGACTCCGAGCTGTACGACGCGGCGTCCGTTGACGGCGCGGGGCGCATGAGGAAGATCCTGCACATCACGCTGCCGGGGGTCGCGCCGACGTTCTTCGTGCTGCTGATCCTGTCTATCAGCAGCATGCTGTCCAGCGGGCTGGATCAGTACCTCGTCTTTTACAACAGCATCGTGGCGTCCAAGCTGGAGGTGCTGGACTACTATGTTTACAAGATCGGCCTCATGAGGAGCGATTACTCATACGCGATCGCGGTCGGCATATCGAAGACGTTTATCAGCCTGCTGCTGCTGTTCAGCGCGAATTGGCTGGCCAAGAAAGTGCGCGGCGCGTCAATCATATAGCCCGTGCAGCCGCATGGGCGGCTGGGGGTTGGGCAAAGCTCGGGACGACAAGAATGGGAGGTGGCGGCTACGGTTTACGGCAAGAAGTCCATTGGGGAGAACACGTTTGATGTTTTGATCTACATTATATTGGGACTGCTGTTCCTGATGTGCATGTACCCGTTCTACTACATCTTCATCTACTCGCTCAGCGACGCGCACACCGCCTCGCGCAACAATCTGGCCGTCATGCTGTACCCTGTCGGCCTGACGCTGAACAATTATAAGGAAGTCTTCGCGATGGAGGGCATGGCGAGCGCCGCGCTCGTGTCGTTGCTGAGAACCGCGATCGGGACGGTCGGCACGGTCGTGTGCAGCGGCTTTTTCGCGTACCTCGTGACAAAGCCCATGTATTTTCGAAAGACCATCTACCGCATGACGATAGCCACGATGTACTTTTCGTCCGGGCTCGTGCCCTGGTATCTGACGATGCGCAAGTACGGCCTATACAACAATTTTTTTGTCTATGTCGTGCCGTCGCTCATCAGCGCGTATTTCATCATATTGATAAAGACGTTCATCGAGCAGCTGCCGGCCTCGCTGGAGGAGTCGGCCATGCTGGACGGCGCGGGCTACATCACGATATTCGCGCGCATAGTCTTCCCGCTCAGCAAGCCCATTCTGGCCACGATCGCCGTGTTTGCCGCCGTGGGCCAGTGGAACTCGTGGTTCGACAACTACATACTCGTCCAGAACGACGAGCTCACGACGCTGCAGCTCAAGCTGTACGATCTGATGCGCACGGCGATGTCGATCGCGGAAAAGGCGAACATGGGCACGAGCGCCGGCGGGGCGCTGTCGCATTTGGAGGAGGCCGTGACGCCGATGTCGATCCGCATGACCGTCACGATGGTCGTGACGCTGCCCATACTGCTCGTGTACCCGTTCATGCAGCGCTATTTCGTGAAAGGCATAATGATGGGCGCGATCAAGGGCTGAGCGGTGCGCCAGGGCGGGGCGCGCGGGGACGAGGGTGCGCCGGGGCGGCGTGCCGTTGGGGCGCGGCGGGCGCCGCGCGGTTTTGGCTGTTATTGTGCTGAACGCGGCAGGACGCAGCGAAAAACAGCATAAAAAATACAGGTTTGGGGCGGACGCGCCAAAAAGGCGCGCCGGGAAAGGGAGGATGAAAGATGAAGCGCAAAGGCGCAACGAAGACGGGAATGGGTGCGCGGGCGGGGAAAATGGCGCAGGCCGCGCGCGTCGCGGCGCTGCTGGTGGCCTTGGCCATGCTGTTCGCCGGCTGCCAGAGCGGCGGCGGGGGGACGACGACCGCGGCGGCCACGACAGCCGCAACGACGACGGCGGCTGAAACGACGGCGGCGGCTGAAACGACGGCGGCGACGGAGGCGGCTGTCGCGACGGAAGCGGCCGCTGCGACAACGGCGGCGACCGAAGCGGCGACCGAAGCGGCCGCAGCGCCGGCCAAGGAGGGCTTTGATGAAAACGGCTACTGGACGGGAGAGATAACGAAGCTCACGATGATCACGGCCGCCGGCGCCGCCGATCCGATGAACACCCGCCACGACACGCGCGTCCATCAGGAGCTGATCAAGAAGACGGGCGTTGACATGATTTGGGAGGACGTCACGAGCGAGAAGTTCAACATGCTCATGGCGAGCGGCGACCTGCCGGACATGGTTTCGACCGGCGCGGCGCTGACCAAGGACATGGAGGCGCTGTTTAAGTCGGGGCAGGTGCTCGCGCTCGACGAGCTGATCGATCAGTACGCGCCGGACATGAAGCGCGACCTAGCCACCTCGATCGAGATAACCCGCAAAAACTTCGGGATTGGCGACGGCAAGCTCTACGAGATACCAATCATGGTGGGCGAGGTCGAGAGGGAGGACTGGCCGCTCTACATCCGCTGGGAGTGGTACAAGGAGATCGGCGCGCCGGAGTTTAAGACATACCGCGAGTACATCGACATCCTCAAGCAGATCGTTGACCTTCACCCGACGACGGGCGACGGCAAAAAGGTGTTCGGCATCGGCGGCTGGGCCAACTGGGGCGCCGGCTGGTGGATGTATGCCCCGGAGTTTGGCTACCTGCCCGGATGGGGCGGCGCGAGCTTCAACTCGGGCGCCGCTTCGTCCCCCGTATACGTGAACTACGGCGACAACAGCATGATCACGGCGTGGGACGAGCAGAGCCCCGAATGGATGCAGGTCGAGATCGCGAATTACGCGAGCAGGCTCGGCATCTACGACCCCGACTCGCTGCTCCAGAGCAAGGAGGACTTTGACGGCAAGCGCGACAACGGCCAGTACGCCAACCTGTTCGGCAACTGGACCATACGCCGCTTCAACGCGGAGCACGCGGAGGAGGGCCTGGGCTACGTGCCGGCCATCCCGACGGGCGGCAACTACTACGGGGCCGGCCATCAGCGCAGCGACGTCCCCGCGCTGGCTTTCCTGATATCCAAAAACTGCGTGGATCCCGCCGCAGCGATGCGCTGGATCAACTATGTCTGCTCCTATGAGGGCTGCGCCATGCTGTACAACGGCGTCGAGGGCATAGACTGGGTCATCGGCGACAGCGGGAAGCCGCAGCTCACGCAGAAGTTCCTGGACGACCGGGCGGCCGGCGTCGGCGGCGACGTTACGGGCATAGGCTTCGACAACTTCTTCTCCGCGTTCCAGAGGGTAGCGATATGGCCGAAGTACAACATGCCGCTCCGCTGGATTGAGGACAGGGAGATCGCGGCGCAGGTCGCCACGAAGCTGGACGCGGAGTACAGCGCGTACTACGGCGCGGTTTCCGTCCCCGATCGCTTCGAGAAAGCGTTTGAGAGCGGGGACATCCTGAGCATGAGGAACTATAACACGGCGGCCATTAGCTTTGCCCCGACAATGCCGACCGATCTGCAGAGGACGACGAGCCAGCTCGCCGATCTGAAGATAGAGTGGTGGAACAAGCTGTTCGCCGCCAAGGACGACGCCGAGTTTGAGTCGCTCAAGCAGGAGGCCATCGCGGACTACCGCGCGCAGTTCGATCTGGACGCGCTGGAGGCGTGGTGCCGCCAGGCGCTGGAGGAAGGGGCGGCGAAGGCGGCGGTCAACTGAGCGCGTTTTTGAGATTTTTAAACGCCTATAAAGCGCCGGACTAAAAATACCGATAAATTTATTGGCTAGTTTCGGTTGGCAGTTTTGGCCATTCCGGCTCTATACCGGAATCCATTTGCTAATGGCGGGCGTGGCGCGGCTGCAAGCTGGCGATTGCCTGTGCGCAGTTGCGCTGTGTCCGCTAGGCTAGTTTTATGCCGGAACACTTGAGTATTGAAAATAGGAGTTTTGCGAAACATGGCTTTTCTCACGGAGCATGACGCTATCTATAAGACAAAAGAGGACATCTGCGCCCATGTGGGCGACGACTACGCGGAATACAAGGGGGCCATCGTGCCCCCTATTTTTCAGAACAGCCTGTTCCTGATCCCGACGGAGGACAACGGCGCGCCCAGCATCGGCTACAACTACACGCGAGTTTCCAACCCGACCATAGAGGTGGCGGAGCGCAAGGTCGCCGCGCTCGAGGGGGCCGACGGGGCGCTGTGCTTCGCCTCCGGCATGGGCGCGCTCACGGCCGCGATCATGCACTTCGCGGGCGCGGGCAGGCATGTCGTGATGATCCGCAGCGTGTACGGCGTGACGCGCGTGTTCCTGACCGACTTTCTCGAAAAGCGCTTCGGCGTCGCGGTGAACGCCGTGAACGGGGACAGCACGGACGAGATCCTGTCGCGCGTTCGCCCGGAGACGTCGCTGATCCTGCTCGAAAGCCCGTCGAGCGCCGTGTTCAAGCTGCAGGATCTGCAAGCGATCGCGGACTTCGCAAGGCCGCGCGGCATAGCCACCGTCATTGACAACAGCTGGGCGACGCCGCTGTATCAAAACCCGCTCGCGCACGGCATCGATCTCGTGTGCCACTCCGCGTCGAAGTACCTCGGCGGGCACAGCGACATCATCGGCGGGGTGGCGGCGGGCTCGCGCGAGCTCATCGGCAAGCTCTCCGGGACGCGCTTCTTGCTGGGCGCCAACATGGATCCGCACCAGGCGTGGCTCTTGTCGCGCGGCCTGCGGACGCTGCCCGTCAGGCTTGCCCGCCACTCGCAGAGCGCCCTGGCGGTCGCGCGATTTCTGGAGGCGCACCCGCGCGTGCGGCGCGTCCTGTACCCCGCGCTGGACAGCTTCCCGCAGCGCGATCTGGCCCGGCGCTACCTCTCCGGCTGCAGCGGCCTGCTGAGCTTTGTGCCGGACGGGGCGCCGGAGGGCATCAAGAAGATGATTTCCAAGTGCCGCTACTTCCAGCACGGCGTCAGCTGGGGCGGCTTTGAGAGCCTGATAGTCGGCATCAGCGTGGGCGCGGACGAGCAGAGCGCGGCGGCGGGCGACTCGCCCGCCAACCTCGTGCGCCTGCATGTGGGGCTGGAGGATCCGGACTCGCTGATCGCCGATCTGGATCAGGCGCTGGGCTGGCTGGACAGATGACGCGCGGCATGGCCGCCAATCGTTTTTCCCGTCATTCCGGGCGCAACTCGTTATTTAAGATACTGAAAGAATAATGGAGATAGAAAAGAGGTGCCATCGCTTATGAATGAAGAAATGGATTTGCATGTAAACAGGTGCTCGCGCCCGTCTGAGCTGCGGATCACGGACATGCGCTACACGTGCATGACGGGCGCGCCGCTGAACACGATCCTCGTCAAGCTCTATACGAACCAGGGCATCACGGGCGTCGGGGAGCTGCGCGACGGCGGGAGCTTCTATTACGCGGCGCAGCTGAAAAGCCGCATACTGGGCGAGAACCCGTGCAACGTCGAAAAGATCTTCAAGCGGATCAAGCAGTTTGGCGGGCCGGCGCGCCAGGCCGGCGGCGTGTCGGGCGTCGAGACGGCGCTGTGGGATCTGGCGGGCAAGGCATACGGCGTCCCCGTCTGCCAGATGCTGGGCGGCAAGCACCGCGAGGCGGCCCGCGTCTACACGCACCCCGGCTTCACGGTGCCCAAGGACGAGCCGCCGGGCGGCAGGACGATGGGCAAGTATCTGAAAAAGCGCGTGGACGAGATGGGCTTCACGATGTGCAAGACGGCGATAGGCGTGGACACGATACAGCGGCTCTATCCTGACGAGCCCGTGATCTGCGCGCCGCGCGGGCGCTTTGCGGAGATCGAGCGGGCGGGCGCGACCCTCGGCAAGCACGCGAGCCCGGCCGTGCATTTCGCGACGGCCGGGGCGGAGGACTTCGGCGAGCGCATTTGGGCCTTCACCGAGGCGTTCCGCGAGATGCCGTATAATTTCTATCGCGTAACCGAGCGCGGGCTGGATCTGTACGAGAAGGAGATCGCGGAGATGCGCGAGGCGCTCGGCTACGAGACGCCGCTCGCCATCGACCACATAGGCAGCCTCAACCTGGAGGACTGCGCCCGCCTGCTGCGCCGGCTGGAAAAATACAGCCTGGCGTGGGTGGAGGACGCGCTGCCTCCGTACTACGCGAAGGAGTACAAGCAGCTGTCGCAGATGACCACGGTGCCGCTGGCGACGGGCGAGGACCTGTACGCGGTCGAGGGCTTCGAGCCGCTGTGCGTGGATCGGGCGGTGCCCATAATCCACCCGGACGTGGCCTCCTGCGGCGGGATCCTTGAGATGAAGCGCATAGGCGACATGGCCGAGCGCCACAACATCTCGATGATAGGGCACATGTGCGAGACCCCTGTGGCCGCCATTGCGACGGCGCACGTCGGCGTGGCCACGGAGAGCTTCATAGCGCTTGAGTTCCCGTGCCCCGACGTCCCGTGGTGGCACGACATGGTGCTGGGCTTCGGCGGGCCGGTGATCCACGACGGTTACTTGCGTCCGAACGAAAAGCCCGGCCTGGGCTTCGACGACACGAACGACGAGCTGCTCGCGGAGCACGTCATGCCCGGCACGGGCGGCGTCTGGAACGACACGTCCTACTGGAACGCGATCTGGGCGCACGACAAAAAATACGAATAGCCGCGGGCGGGTTGCACGGCCCGGTTGCTTGCCGCAATTTTAGCTTTGCCGGAAGAACAAAACATCACCGAGGAGGCTTTTTCCAATGAAATTTGGCGCGTATGAGGACATCGTGCAGATCACAAAGAAGTGGACGGGCGAGCGCCTGCCGGACGGGCGCCCCAAGGTTTCGGACGACCTGCTGCGCCGGCTGCGCAACATCACGCTAGAGGAAGCCTGGGGGCCGCTCTGGACGGAAGGCTACCACTACCAGTTTGAGGGCGAGTTTCGGACGACGCACAAGGACACGGTTCTCATCGGCAGGGCCGTTACCGGGGTCATGGTGCCCAAGCGCCCGGATCTGGACTCCATCCTGATCGAGTACGGCGAGAAGGAAGAGGGCCGCAGGGGCACGATGAACCAGTGGGTCATCGACCAGCTGATAGAGGACGACGTCGTCGTCATCGACCTGTTCGACAAGATATACCAGGGCACGTTTGTCGGCGGCAACCTCTCGACGGCGATCCACGCGCGCACGAAGCGCGGCGGCGCCGTGATATGGGGCGGCGTGCGCGATCTGGAGCAGATCATCAAGATACGGGACGGCCACCAGACCTACTATCGGGGCGTTGATCCGACGGGCATAGGCGACGTCACGCTCGTCAACCTGAACGGCCCGTGCCGCATCGGGAAGGCCATCTGCCTGCCCGGCGACGTGGTGCTCGGCACAGTGTCCGGCGTGCTGTTCATACCGCCGCACCTGGCGGAGAAATGCGCGGTCGGCGCCGAAAAGGCGCACCTGCGCGACATGTTCGCGTTCGGCAGGCTCGCGGAGAAGGTCTACACGACGGCCCAGGTTGACACCTATTGGACGAGCGCCATGATGGAGGACTTCATAAGCTGGTGCGACGCCGATCCCAGGGCCGAGAGCTACAGGCACCTGAACTGGGACGACGAGCTGGCCGAAGCGCGCGACCGCGAAAAGTCCGGCCCCCAGCCCGCGCAAATAAGGCTATAGCAGCAAAGCTCGCTCAAAAAAATCCGGCTGCGTCGGGAAAGCCCGCGCAAAAAATCCGGCTACAGAGACAACGCACTTTGCCAGCCCAGCCCAGCCAGACCATGGCTGGGCTGGGCTGGCTGGGCCAAAAGGCTCCGCCCAGAGTACGATTAATGGAACGGCAACATGAAAAATGAGGATGCTCTTTGCTACGGTCAGGAAATTATAGCGATTGGTGACGGCAAGGTTGTGGACTGCTATAATACTGCGGATTGGCGTGCTTTCCCTTCCGATGATCCGGAGAGTGATTGGGTTCACGATTGTATTTGCAAAGCAACGCAAAGCAAAGCAACTTTCCCAATAGCGCCGCAGCGGTTGACGGCCATGCGTCGCTATGATAGGCTTTGTTTATGGGCGCGACAGTCTAATTGTGCGCGTTGAAAGGCGGTGCGGACATGCGCAAAATGCCGATAGGGATGCAGACGTTTGAGAGCATAATAACAGGCGGATTCGCTTACGTGGACAAGACTGCGTGGGTTTATGAGCTGGCCAATGAGGGCCAGTGCTTCTTCCTCGGGCGGCCTCGGCGCTTCGGAAAGAGCCTGCTCCTGTCCACGCTTGAGGCGTATTTTGAGGGTAAGAGGGAGCTGTTTGAGGGGCTGGCGATGGAAAAGCTCGAAAAGGAGTGGGCGCCGCACCCTGTGCTGCACATCGATTTGAACGTGGAGTCATACGGGAATGTTGACGATCTGAAGTCGGGCCTTGACACAAATCTGGAACGTTACGAAAAGCTGTGGGAATTGGAAGGCCAAGCGGCAAGCAAGACGCCCGCCGCGCGGCTGCATAACCTTATACAGACTGCCAGCGAGAAAACCGGGCGCAAGGCAGTCGTGCTCATAGATGAGTACGACAGGCCGCTGACGCAGACGATGGCGCAGGGGAAGCCGAACGACGACATCAGAAACGCGCTCAAGGGCTTCTACGGCGTGCTGAAAAGCGCTGATCGATGGCTGCGCTTCGTCCTGCTGACTGG
>JAISFK010000279.1 GCA_031263625.1 Clostridiales bacterium | reverse complement strand
TATGCGTGAAGCGTTTGCGCTAACAGTTATACGGAAAATGGAAAATAAAGCGAATAAAGAAAGCAAAATAGAAAGGAGCGGTTGCAACGATGGCTGGATTTGCAAAAAAAGCGAGCGCTGGAAGAACGAGCGCAAGAAAGGCGGGCGCAAGAAGTACGGGGGCTAGAAGAACGGGGCTCGCGCCCGCATGGATGCGAGCCTTGATGTCGGCCCTGCTCTTGCTGGCCTGCATAGGCCCCATCCCGGCATACGCCTCGGAGGGAGGGGCGGGCGGCTCGGGCGACTCGCTGATCATCGACAACGGGGGCGCCGGCTTTCAGGTGGTCAGCGGCAGCTGGAGCACGTCGTGGGGCGTGACAGGCTACAACGGCTCGAGCACGCTGTACGTGCAGGGCGGCGGATACGAAGTGCGCTGGGCGCCCGCCGAGCCCCTGCGCGGCGTCTACAGCGTGGAGGCATACAAAACGGTGCACTCGGGCCACACGGAGACGCAGGTCTATGACGTGTTTATCGGCGGCGAGAATGTCGGCTCGCGGACATTCAACATGAAAGAGGGCGAGCCGGGGTGGCAGGAGCTGGGCGAATACAGCTTCACGGGCGCCGAGTGCTATGTGTCCGTGACCAGCCTGCTGGGGGGCACGACCCGCGTTGACGCGGTGCGCTTCGCGTGGGTGGGCGAGCTGCCCGGCGACGAGCCGGGCGAACCGGGCGAACCGGGCGAGGGCGGCGGCGACCCCAGCGATCCCGACGATCCTGACGCCCCAAGCGATCCCGACGATCCGAATGATCCAGACGATCCAGATGAGCCCGGCGACAGCGGCGACGAGCCGGATGACCCAAGCGATCCGGCCGATCCGGATGATCCCGACGATCCCGATGACCCCGGCGACGGCGGCGACGATCCCGACGATCCCGGCGCCCCCTCCGGCACAGTCCCCGAGGACGAGCTGGCCCACGACGGCCCCGACTACATGCTGATCGACGACGGCCAGAGCGGCTTTGTCGCATACGCCGGCAAGTGGACGTCGTCCGCCGCCGCGAGGGGTTACGACGGCAACAACGCGCGCTGGGCCGAGGGCCTTGGGCCAGAGGCGCGCTACGTGCCGACCACCCCCCTGCGCGGCAAGTACAGGGTGTCCGCGTGGAGGGCCGCCCACGCCAACAACACGTCCAACCAGGTGTACACGATCATCCACAACGGCAAGCAGCACGCCTTCGCCGTCAACATGAAGATTGAGCCGTCCGCATGGGATACGTTCGGCGTGTTCGACTTTGCGGGCGAGCTGTACGAGTACGTGTCCGTGACGGACCCGCTTGGCGGCACGCTGCGCGTGGACGCGGTGCGCTTTGAAAAGGTCGCGCCCGAAACGCCCCTGGCGCCCGGAGGCGAGCCGGCTTCCGCAGAGGCGCTCGAGCGGCCCGTGCCGCCGACGCTGATCGAGGCGTCGTCATCCGGCAGGTACGTCAACACGGGCGCGTGGGAGTGGGCGCCCGGCAATATGGTCGGGCCGCTCAGGAGCATGACGCAGATCATGCTCTCGGCGCAGGCGGGCGCGGAGGGCAAGTGGTTCCCGCAGACGAACGCCGTCGGGCCCGTGCGCATCTCGGCCTACAGGGTCGCCTACGCGGGCGGCGACAGCGCGGCGGCCTACACGGTGTTCTGCGGCGGCGAGGAAACGGTCGTCCCCGTCGATTTCACGGCCGGAAAGAGCGGCTGGATGGATCTGGGCACGTACCAGTTCACCGCCGACAGCGGCGGCAGCGGAACCGGCGAAACTGGCGGTGACGGCGGCGACGGTTCCGGCGGCGGCGGCAGCGACGAATCCGGCGGCGACGGTTCTAGCGGCGACGGCAGCGGCGTCGAGGAATACGTCAGCCTGAAAAAGCTTCAGGGCGGCAAGGGCCAGATATACGCGAGCGCCATCCGATTTGAAATCCTCAGCGAGAACGCGGACTACGGCAGCGACGTGTGGCAGACCATATACGTCAACATCAACAGCGTGCTCGTCCCCGAGGACATCAAGCCCGCCGTGTCGTTCGGCGACCTGGACGGGCACTGGGCGAAGTTAGACATAGAGGCCATGGCGAACCGGGGCTTTGCCCAGGGCGTGTCGGAGGGCGTGTTCGACCCGGACTCGCCCGAAACCCAAGGGAATTACCTGGGCCTGCTGGCAAAGGCCGCCAGCCTTGGCGACGCGCCATACGACGCCGCGTCCGACCCCGCCGGGCTGCTCGCGGGCCTGCCCGCCGAGGGCGGGTTCGACCCGGCGCGCGCGCTGACAAAAGAGGCGCTGGCGCTCATGACATTCAACGCGGACAGATACCTGAACAAGAACGAGGACTGGCTGCCGGCGTTCGAGGACGGCTTCGACAGCTTTGAGGACAGCGGCGCGGTGTCGCCGTGGGCCGCCGCCGCCGTGCGCAAGCTGCTGAGAATGGGCGTCGTCGCCGGGGAGAGCGGCGGCGGGCTGGACAGCCAGAAAACCATGACGAGGGCCGAGGCGACCGTCGCCCTCAAGAAGTTCATGCAGGCCGCAGTATGGGCCGGCCCGCCCGCCTCCGCGTCGTGGGAGCTGGCGTTCCAGGACGAGTTTTTTGGCAGCTCCTTGGACTGGGGCGTCTGGAACAGCCAGGACAGCTACAGCCCGCACATCCTGTCCAGCAGGCATCCCGAAAACGCCGTCGTGGGCGACGGGCTGCTGCGGCTGACGACAAAATACGAGGATCGCGGCCTGGGCGCGCAGTGGACGTCCGCGCACCTGTACACGGGCGAGAATTTCGAGCAGGCATACGGCTACTGGGAGGCCCGCTACCGCTACGCCGCGTCGGCCGGCCTGAACCAGTCGTTCTGGATGTCAACCGGCGAGGGCGGCGGGTTCGAGCTGGACATCAACGAGGGCCACTACCCCAACGCGCTCAACATGTCGCTGCACGCCTACAACAGGGACGCCGGAAAAAAGAGCGACAATTCCAAGCGCCTGGTCGTGAGCGAGGATCTGAGCCTTGACTTCCACACATACGCCATCGAGTGGAACGAGGAGGAGATCGTCTATTATTTCGACGGCGCTGAGGTGGATCGCAAGCCCGCGCTGAACGCGCAGTCGAAGGTTCATCCCATGCTATCGACGGCGGTGCTGGAATGGGCCGGCCCCGTGACCATGAATCTGGACGGCAAGAGCATGGACGTGGACTATGTGCGCGTGTACTCCAAAAATCCGGATGCTCCCGCCGAGCCGGCGCAGAAAGGCGCGCTGGCCTCGCTGGCCGCGAATGCCGGAGCGATCCGCGCGGAGATCTTCGAGCCGGGCGCGGCGGCAGCTTTCGAGCTGGCGCTGGCGGCGGCGGAGCGGGCGCTCGCCGACCCGGAGGCATCGCAGGCGGGCGTTGACGCGGCCGCGGCGGCGCTCGGCGAGGCGATGGACAGGCTGGAGCTGTCAGGCGCCCACGCCGGCGTGGACGGGCTGGCGGATCTGGCGGCGCTGCTGATCCGCGCCGCGAAGCTGGACGGCAGCCAGTACACGGCGGCGTCGTGGGGACGGCTCGAGGGCGCGGTCGCGCGCGCGTGGGGCTACATCGACAGCCATATAGCCGAGACGGCCGGGGTAGTCGCCGGAGCAGCCGGGGCGACCGCCGATGGCGGCGCTGAGGGTGGCGCTGCTACGGCTGGCAACGCCGCGCAGGAACAACCGATAGGCGCAGGCGGCGCCGAAGGCAGTGCCGAGGACGGCACATCGACTGCGGGTGGCGCCGCGCAGGTTGGCGGCGGCGTGGCAAGTTCAGGCGGCACGGCGGCGGCTGGCAACGGCGCACCGGGCGGCGCCGCGCAGGGCGGCGGCGGCGAGACGCTCGCCCCCATGGCGAGCGTCTCGCCGGACATTTTGCTGCTCATATCGGAACTCAGCGACGCCATAGCCGGGCTCGAGCGGCTGCCGTCCGAGCCGCAGGCCGGCGCGCCCAAAATATACGGCAGCGTAGGCGCCATTGAAAGCGAGGCGCTTCTGATAACGGAGGACATTCTGGCGGGCGCGGCGCCGGCGCTTGAATTTAGCGTGAGCGGCCGTGGAATCGCCGGCGTCGGCGCAGTCAACATTCAGGTGAGCCTCAGCGAGTCGCTCGTCGATCCCCTGAATCCGGCGGCCGTCAGCTTTTCGCTGCCAGACGGGCTAAAAGCCGCGGCCTTTGCCGAGGTGGACGCCGCCGGCCAGCCGGACGGCGCGGCGCAGGGCTACGCGACACATTCCATATACATATTCGCCAATCCCGGAACCACGCTGACGCTTCCGGACGGCCAGGAGCTGCTGCGCGTCTCCGTCAGGCTCGCGGACGCGGGCGCGAAATCGGCGTCGCTGCTGCTGAACAAGCTGGAGGCCACCTACTGGGATGACGGCGAGCCCATCGACGCCGAAGCCGCGATCGAGCGCGCGGTCGCCACATCGGCCGTCCGAGCGGTGAGCAGGTACGACGTCAACCGCGACGGCGCCGTGACGCTCGCGGACGTGGACGCCGTGCGGTTCAGCTTGGGCAAGCGGGCCGCGGACGACGACTGGGGCGCCTGGCCGATCACGGCGCTCTGCGACTTTGACGGCAGCGGCGAGATCGACATCGCGGACCTGACGCGCGCCATAGCAAAATACGAATCGACAGCCGGCGCGTGAATGGCGCGGCGCGCGCGGCAGCGCGCGAACGCAAAAATGGTGGCTAAAGCCGAATCGCCATACTATTGCCCATAAGCTTTGCAAGATTTCTCGAAAGGGCGGCGCTCAAAAAGGCGCCGCCCTTTCGCGCCCTGCTCGCCGCGCCCCGCTCGCCGCGCCCCGCTCGCCGCCCGCCAAAAAAAAAGTTGCAAATTTCAAAATTTCATATTGCAATAAATTGCGAATTGCCATATGATAATTATGCAATAAGTTGCGAATTGAGATATGGTGATGGCGCAATAAGTTGAATCGGAAGGAACCGCCATGCTGAAAAGAAAAATTTTGTCCGCGTTTTCCGATTGGAAAGACAGCAGGAACAAGGTCGCTTTGCTTGTTAAGGGGGCAAGGCAAGTCGGAAAGACAACGTCCATCCGCGAATTTGGAAAAGCGAGCTATGAAAATTTCATCGAGATCAATTTTGAAAAGACGCTGTCGGCTCGCCGCGCCTTTGACGGCGACCTGGACGCGAGGACGATACTTCTCAATCTGTCCGCGCAGGGATTCGGGCCTTTTGAAGCCGGAAAAACGCTTGTGTTTTTTGATGAAATTCAAAGCTGCCCAGGGGCCAGGACGGCAATCAAGTTTCTTGTGGAAGACGGGCGGTTCGATTTTATTGAATCCGGCTCCCTGCTTGGCATCAACTATAAGGAGGTGTCCTCGTACCCCGTCGGGTTTGAAGAGCAGATTGACATGTTCCCGCTGGATTTTGAGGAGTTTTTGTGGGCAAACGGCGTCTCTCCGGATGTCGTTGACGCGATAAGCGGCGCATATCAAACGCTGAGCCCTGTTTCCGAATATGTTCATGGCAAAATGATGGACATGTTCCGCAAATATCTGATTGTCGGCGGCATGCCGGCGGCCGTCAGCGCCTTTTTAGAGAATGACGATTTGTCCCAGACGATCCGCCGGCAAAATATTATTTTGACAAACTACCGCGACGATATTGCGAAATACGCCGGGAGAGAGAAAGACAGGGCAAAGGCAATATTTGACGCGGTTCCAGAGCAGCTGAACCAAAAAAGCAAGCGATTTCATTTGGCTGCCCTCGAAAAGGGCGCGTCAGCCCGAAAGTACGCGCAGGCCACAAATTGGCTGGCTGACGCGGGCATCGCCTATCATTGTTTCAATATTTCAAATATCGCCCTGCCGCTCTCCTTTTCCGAAAAGCGGAATCTGTACAAGCTATATATGCTAGACACAGGGCTGCTCTGCGCCATGTCGATGAGCGGCATACAGAGCGCCCTGCTTGCGGGCGACATTAAAATCAACGAGGGCATGGTCGCTGAGAACTATGTGGCGGCGGCGCTTGCCAAAAAGGGGATCCCGCTGTACTATTACGACAAGAAAACGAGGGCGGAGCTTGACTTTGTCTTTAATGACGGCGGAAGCCTTTCTGTGATTGA
>JAISFK010000251.1 GCA_031263625.1 Clostridiales bacterium | reverse complement strand
TGGCGGCGCTGCTTTCGCTGGCGCCGCTCTCGCCAGCCTCGCTTTCGGCAGTCTCGATTTTGGCGGCGCTGCTCTCGCCAGTCTCGCTTTTGGCTGCGCTGCTTTTGCTGGCGCCGCTCTCGCCAGCCTCGCTTTCGGCAACCTCGCTTTTGCTGGCGCTGCTCTCGCCAGCCTCGCTTTTGGCGGCGCTGCTTTCGCTGGCGCCGCTCTCGCCAGCCTCGCTTTCGGCAGTCTCGATTTTGGCGGCGCTGCTCTCGCCAGCCACGCTTTTGGTGGCGCCGCTCTCGCCAGCCTCGCTTTCGGCAGTCTCGCTTTTGGCGGCGCTACTCTCGCCAGCCTCGCTTTTGGTGGCGCCGCTTTTGCTGGCGCCGCTCTTGGCGGAACTGCTCTTGGCGGCAACGCTCTTAGTGGCAGCGCTTTTGCCGGCTCGGCTCTTGCGCGCGGGGCGGGCCGCTGGCTGCGCGCCGTCGCCCGCAGCTTTCGTGCTGTCATCCGCTGTTTCCGCGCCGTCGCCCGAAGCTTTCGCGCTGTCATCCGCTGTTCCCGCGCCACTTGCGGCTTCTATGGCGCCGGCATCGCCCGCGCTGTCCAATGGCTCCGCGGCGCCGGCACTGTCCGCGCCGTCGCCCGCGCCACTGGCCGCGCTGCCCGGCGCCTCCAAGCCTTCCGCGCCATGTTCCGCAGCGTCGGCAACCCCATCCGCGCCATCCGGCGCTTCCGCGCCGCCTGCGGCTTCCATGGCGACGGCATCACCTGCGCCGCCTGCGTCGCCCTCTGCTTCCATGGCGTCGGCATCGCTTGCGATTTCTATGGCGACGGCGCCGCTCGCGCCGCCCAAGGGCTCCGCGCCGCCGCCAGAGCCGTCCGGCGCTTCCATGCCGCTCGCGGCTTCCATGCTGTCCGCTCCGCTCGCGCCGTCGCTCGCGCTACCGGTTGCATAGCCGCCATCCGCGCCATCCGCGCTGCCGCTCGCATAGCCGCCGCCCGCGCCCTCCGCAGCTTCCGCGCCATCCTCCGCGCTCTCCGCGTCCTCTGCGTAAATGTCCTCCGCATCGTCCGCGTAGCCTTCGTCGCGCTCGGCATAGCCGTCGTCGTCCTCCGCGTATCCGCCGCCCTCATAGGCGCCGCCCGCGTAGGCGGCGTCCGAGTCGTCGTCCGCATAGCGGCCGCCCGCATAGGCGCCGCCCATGCCATCGTCAATGCCGGCGCCGTATGGCAGCTCCGCGCCGTCCTCCGCGAAATCGCCCGCGACCATCAGGCCAATGCCGGCGTTGCCGATCAATGGCCTCGTGCTGGGGGCCGCGCCGACGCCGTCCCTGCTAAATCCGATACGGCCCTCCGCTATTTCGTGTATGGCAAGCGTGACGGGCTTGTCCGAGCGGAATTTCGTCATTTTCATGTCGCCGTCTGCCAGCTGCCTGGCCCGCTTCGCCGCCGTCACGACCAGCGTGTACCTGCTGTCCATCTTCGCCATCAGATCCTTGATATCCGGTGAAATCAATCCATTCATCCCCCTGTTGTATTATACGGCGCGCCGCGCCCCGCGCCCGCCGCCGGGCGCCCGCAATCTGCCGCAGTGCCGCGCCTCGCGCTCTTTGCCTGTCCGGCGGCTCACGGCCCCGGCCCCATGTGCTCGGCGATGATCCGCTCGGCCTGCTCCGGCGAGGATATCCTGCACTTTTCCGCCGCGACTATCGCGCTCAGCCTGCCCGCCGCCGCCGCCGCCACGTCGTTCACGATATAGTAGTCGAAGCGGCCGATCTGCCGTATTTCCTCCTTGGCCGCCGCAAGCCGCCCCTCTATCGCCGCCTCGCTCTCCGTCCCGCGCCTGGTCAGGCGTCGCCGCAGCTCGCCGAACGACGGCGGCACTATGAATACCAGAATGGCTTCGGGGAATTGCCGCTTGATCGCGAAAGCGCCCTTTATCGTTATGTCAAAAATGACGTCCTTGCCCGCTGCCAGCCTGCCGAGGACATAGTCCTTGGACGTGCCGTAGTAGTTGCCGCAGTATTCGTCCCACTCTATGAAGCTGGACTGGCGGATCATGTCCTTGAAGCGGCTCTCCGGGACAAAAAAGTAGTGAACCCCTTCCGTTTCCCATTTGCGCGGCGCCCTGGACGTGACTGACACGGACAGCTCCGCGCCCGCGCTGTCGCCGAGCTTCTGAAACTCGCCGATCACGGTCCCCTTGCCGGAGCCGGACGGCGCGGAAATAACTATCAGGCGGCCCGCGCTGCGCGCGGCGTGCTGCGTGTGCATGTGACCATTCCTTTTCGAGTTTTGGCGCAAAACCTGGGCGCAACAGCGGCTTGCCGCGGCGCGCGGGCAACCTGCCCGCAACGCGAGAACCGCTCGCCCGCGTCGCGAAAGCGCCCCGTCGCGGCCCGAAAACGGCTTGCTGCGGCCCGAAAACGGCTTGCCTCGGCGCACGGACAACTTGCCCGCAACGCGAGAGCCATTCGCCCGCGTCGTGAAAGCGGCCTGCTGCGCCCCGCAGGCAACTTGCTCGCAATGTGAAAGCGCTTCATCGCGTTTGGCGCCTCCGAACAGCGACCCCGCAAAATAGCGGCGCCGCAAAACGCGCGACTGGCCCGCGCCGGCCCGTTGCGGCCCCTGCCGCCCCATTGCGGCCATTGCCGCCTTGCTGCGGCCCGCGCTTTTCGCTGCCGTTGCATAGCTATACTGACGAGCATTTGAATTTTCCGTTAACGCGAGTCAGTAATACTCGTTTCCTCTGTCCGACCGCAAATTGCAGTCGGAATTTCCAATCGAACACGAGTATAGTATAGCACACGGCGCTTTTCGCGGCAACAACCTTATCCTCGCCCCTTGGCCGCCCTGCGCCACTCGCCCTCGCCCTCGCGTTTCAGCCTGCGCCGTTGCGGCGCGGCTATAAACGCCATCCCCTGCGGCCGGCCTCGGAACCGTGGCTCTGCCTATGCACTGCCCACGTTTTGCTTATGCCTTGCCCATGCTTTGCCCATGCTTATGCCTCGTCCTCGTCCTCGGCCGCTTCCGCATCGGCGTCGTCATACGCGAGCCTGTCCTGCTCGGCGTCGCGATCGGCGTCCTTCGCCATGAGGCGGTTCGCCACCGTTTCCGGCTGCACGGCCGACAAAATGATGTGGTCGCTGTCCGTTATCAGCACCGCCCGCGTGCGCCTGCCATACGTCGCGTCTATGAGCATCCCCCTGTCCCTGGCGTCCTGGATGATTCGCTTC
>JAISFK010000180.1 GCA_031263625.1 Clostridiales bacterium | reverse complement strand
GCCCCAAAAGCGCAAAAGCGCGGGCGGCGGAACAGGGGGACGCGCGAAAATGGGCAACAGGGCGGCATTCATGACGGGGATCAGGAAGATGGAACTGCGCGACGTGCCGATGCCGGCCGCCAAGGCGGGCGAGGTTGTGGTCAAGCTCGAGTACGTCGGCATATGCGGCTCGGACGTCCACTACTACGAGCACGGGCGCATAGGCGACTACATCGTGCGGGGCGACTACATTCTGGGGCACGAGTGCGCCGGCGTCGTCACCGAGCTGGGCGAGGGCGTCTCCGTCCTCGCGCCCGGCGACCGCGTGGCGCTGGAGCCGGGCGCGACGTGCGGCGAGTGCGAGTACTGCAAGACGGGGCGCTACAATCTGTGCCCGGACGTCGTGTTTCTCGCGACGCCGCCGTACCACGGCTGCTTCGAGAACTACATCGCGTTTCCGGCCAAGCTGGCGTTCAAGCTGCCGGACGGCATATCGACGAGGGAGGGGGCGCTTGTGGAGCCGCTCAACGTCGGCCTGGAGGCGGCAAAGACGGGCGGCGTGACGCTGGGCAGCTCCGTCGCGATACTGGGCGCGGGCTGCATAGGGCTGACGGCGCTGCTCGCGTCGAAGGCATACGGCGCGGCCGACGTCACGGTCGTGGACGTCATAGGCAAGCGCCTCGAGAAAGCGCTGGAGCTGGGCGCGACGCGCGTCATAGACGCGTCGAGGCAGGACGTGGAGAAGGAGCTGCTGGCCGCGACGGGCGGCGAGGGCGCCGACATCGTGATGGAGACGGCGGGCAGCTCGCGGACGACGCAGCAGGCGCCGTTCCTCGTAAAGCGCGGCGGGACGATCGTGCTCGTCGGCATGGCGCCCGACGACGTGATCCCGTTCAACTTCGCGAAGCTCATGGGCCAGGTCGCCGACCTGCGCCCGATATTCCGCTACAAGAACCTGTACCCGACCGCAATAAAGGCGCTCGCGTCGGGGGCCATCGACGTGTCAGGGATCGTCACGCACGAGTTCGCGTTTGACGACATAGCCGAGGCGTTCCGCGTGAACATCGACGATAAGGCCGACGTGGTCAAGATTGTCATAAAGATCTGAAAGAACTGAAAGCGACAGGAACAGGGGCAAGGATGGAGACAGCGACAGGGACAGGAACAGGAACAGGGGCAAGGATAGGGACAGGGGCAGGGATTTGAGATTTGAAAGGAAATGGCCATATTTATGAGCATGGGAAAGAGCGTGGAAACGCTGCTGGGCATTGACATAGGCACGTCCGGCACGAAGACGGTGCTGTTCGGCACGGACGGCAGGGCGATCGCCTCAAAGACGGTGGAGTACCCGATGCACCAGCCGCAAAACGGCTGGGCCGAGCAGGACGCGTCCGACTGGTGGGACGCGGCGGCGCAGGGGATCCGCGCCGTGCTGGCGGCCAGCGGCGCCGATCCGGCCGGGGTGCGGGGCGTCGGGCTGTCCGGGCAGATGCACGGGCTCGTCATGCTGGACGCGGGCGGCGCCCTGCTGCGCCGCTCGATCATATGGTGCGACCAGCGCACGGGGCGCGAGTGCGCGCAGATAAACGAGCTCGTCGGCGAGAGGCGCGTGCTGGAGATCACGGCCAACCCGGCCATGACCGGCTTCACGGCGGCCAAGATACTGTGGGTGCGCAACAACGAGCCGGCCGTGTACGAGAAGTGCGCGCACATCCTGCTGCCCAAGGACTACGTGCGCTACAGGCTGACGGGCGAGTTCGCCACGGAGGTGAGCGACGCCGCCGGCATGCAGCTCATGGACATAGGGGCGCGCGACTGGTCGCCGGAGGTGCTCTCGAAGCTGGGGATAGACAGGGCGCTGCTGGGGGCGATGCACGAGTCGCAGGATCTGACGGGGCGCGTTTCCGCGGCCGCCGCGAGGGAGACGGGGCTGGCGGAGGGCACGCCCGTGGCGGGCGGCGCGGGCGACAACCCGGCGGCGGCGGTGGGCGCGGGCGTCGTGCGCGCGGGGCGGGCCTTCACGACGATCGGCTCGTCCGCGGTCGTGTACGCCGTGTCGGACGGCATGACGCTGGACCTCCAGGGCCGCGTGCACACGCTGTGCGCCTCCGTGCCGGGCAAGTGGACGGTCATGAGCTGCACGCAGGGCGCGGGCCTGTCGCTCCAGTGGCTGCGCAACACCTGCTGCGCCCCGGAGGTGGAGCGGGCGGCCAGGGAGTCAAAAGACCCGTACTACGTGATGGACGGCCTCGCGGAGGGCGCGCCCATAGGCGCGAACCGCCTGTTGTTCCTGCCGTACCTGATGGGCGAGCGCTCGCCGCACCCGGATCCGGACTGCCGGGGCGTGTTTTTCGGGCTGTCCGCGATGCACGGCAGGCCAGAGCTGATCAGGGCCGTGCTCGAAGGCGTGGCGTACTCGCAGCGCGAGTGCGTGGACGTGTTCGACGAGATGGGCGCGCGCCCGGACGACATGCTCGTCTGCGGCGGCGGCGCGCGCAGCCGCGTCTGGCGCCAAATGCTGGCGGATCTGTACGCCTGCCCGGTCAGCCTGACCGAGGCCGACGAGGGGCCGGCGCTCGGCGTCGCGCTGCTGGCCGGCGTGTGCGCGGGCGTGTACGCCTCCATCGACGAGGCGTGCGGCGCGGCGGTGCGCAAGGGCGGCGCGCTGCAGCCGGACATGGACGCGCACGGGCGCTACGAGCCGTACTACCAGCTGTACAAGAAGCTGTACAGGGATCTGAAGGGCGACTTTAAGGAGCTCGCGGCGATAGGGTAGCCGGAGCGGCGGGGCAGGCGGGCGGCGCGGCCGGAGTGGCCGGGCGAGTTCGAGGGCTGGCGGGCGAGCGGGAGCGGCGGGGCGGCGCGGCGGCGCGGCCAAGAGCTTGCGCACCGCGAACGAGCAAGCAAGTGCGCTGGCGGGAGCGCGGCCGGGCGAGCTCGCGCACAGGCGGGCGGCGCGCGCCTGCCCCCCTCGACCGCGCCGCCCCGCTTTCAATATTATTACGTATTTGCTAACTTTTTATTAATGTTTTGTCTGCTTGCAGGAAAACGGGGCGCGGGCGCGGAACTTAATACTTGCGATGTTTTATTCTGACGACATAATCGAAAAGATACGGCAGAACTGCGACATAGTAGACGTCGTGTCGAGGGTCGTGCGCCTTGAGGAAAAGGGCCGGAACTTTTTCGGGCTGTGCCCGTTCCATGCCGAAAAGACGCCGTCGTTCAGCGTCAACCCGGAGAAGGGCATCTTTTACTGCTTTTCGTGCAACAGGGGCGGCGACGTGTTCAAGTTCGTCATGGAGACGGAGGGCCTGGACTTCGCGGGCGCGGTGCAGAAGCTGGCCGAGCTCGCGCGCGTCGAGCTTCCGGAGGACGCGGCGGGGAGCCGGCGGTCGGCCGCGGAGGCGGCGAGGGAGCGCGAGCGCAGGGACAGGCTGCACGCGATGAACGCGGCGGCGGCGGGCGTGTTTCAGAGGACGCTGGGCGGGCGCGCGGGCGGGCGCGCGCGCGAGTACCTGCGCGGCAGGAGGATCGGGCCGGAGACGGCGGCCCTGTTCGGGCTGGGCTACGCGGGCGCCGAGCGGGAGGGGCTGCGCCGGTCCCTGCTGGCCGAGGGCTTCACGGACGACGAGCAGCTGGCCGGGGGGCTCATACTGAAAGGCAAGGACGGCGGGTATTTTGACCGCTTCCGCAGCCGCGTCATGTTCCCGATAGCGGACGTCTCCGGCAGGATCGTCGCGTTCGGCGGCCGCGTGATGGACGACGCGCAGCCTAAGTACATGAATTCGCCCGAAACGCCGGTGTACAGCAAGGGGCAGACGCTGTTCGGGCTGAATTTGGCCAAGTCCACGAAGGAGCGCTTCTTCCTGATCGTGGAAGGCTACATGGATCTGATCACGCTGCGCGCGCACGGCATAGACAACGCCATCGCGCCCTTGGGCACGGCGCTGACGCCGGCCCAGGGCAAGCTCATGAAGCGCTTCCGCGACGAGGCCGTGATCTCGTTCGACTCGGACGCGGCGGGGAAGAAGGCCGCGCTGCGCGGGCTGGACATACTCGACGCGGAGGGCGTGGACGTGAGGGTGCTGAGCCTGCCGTCCGGCAAGGATCCCGACGAGTTCGTGAGAAACAGCGGGGCGGCCGCGTTTCTTGGGCTGATCGCCGGCGCGGCCCCGCTCGTTGACTACAAGCTCGCGCTGCTGGAGGCCGAGCACCCGCCGCAGAGCGCGGACGGCAAGGCGAAGTTCCTGTCCGGCGCCGTCGGCGTGCTCTGCGGCATAAAGAGCAGCATCAAGCGCGACGTGTACGTCAAGAAGCTGTCGGCGGCGCACGGCGTGTCGGAGCAGGCCATCTACGACGAGCTGCGCGCGGCCGACGGCGAGGCGCGGGAGAGGGCGGCGCGGGAAGGCATGGCGCGCGGGGGAGCGGCGCGGGGGAGCGGCGCGGCTGGGGGCGCCCGCTCGGCCGCGGGCTCGGCTGGCGGCGGGGCGCAGGGAGGCGCGCGCCAGCCAGGAGGGGCGGCGGGAAGCGCCTACCAGCCCGGTGCGCGCGGGGCCGGTGGGCAAGGCGGCGGCAGCGGCAACGGGCAAGGCGGCGGGCCGGCCGCGCCCACGCGGCAGGGCGCCGGCTATGGGCGCGAAAGCGGCTATGGGCCGGACGCCGGCGACGGGCGCGGAGGCGGCGACGGGCCTGAGGGCCAATCGGGCGCAGGCGCGCGCGGGGCCGAGGGGCAAAGCGGAGGCGGCGGGCAAAGCGGCGGGCGCGGGCAGGGCGGCGGCCCGCAGCCGTTTGGCCGGCAGAGGGGCGGCGCACCGGCCGCAGGGGGCCGGGGGCGGCCCGCGCTCGGCGACGAGGTGGCGCTCGGCAGCGCGGACGAGCTGTTTGTCGTGGCGCTGATCGCGATCGACAACGGCCTGTGGAAAACTGCGTCGGAAAAAGAGCCGCCGGGCGGCTTCGCCAACAAAAACATCGCTCGCGCAGCGGAATATATGGGTAAAAATATAGAAAGCGGGATACCCGTGTTCGCCGGCGACGTCGTGCCGTTTCTGTCGCCGGGGGAGGCGGACGTGTTTGCCGGCATAGTGGCCAACGACTGCCACTGCGAGAACAACGCTCTCGCCCTCGAACAGAAGCTGCGGGACATCGCGGCGGCGAGAAGCAGAAGAAGGATGGCGGAAATCATCGGAATGCTGGAATCGGGCAGCGTCCCCGAAAGCGAGAGGGAGCGGCTGAAGGAGCAGCTGGCCGAAACGGTGGCGGGCATGAGGCAGAGGAGGCGAAACCCATGAAGCAGGGAAACGAGAGCAAGAAGCTGATACTGAAAGATTTGGTCGAGCGCGGAAAATCCAAGGGGATGCTCACGTACAAGGAAGTCGTTGACGCTTTCGAGGAGGTTGAGCTGGAAACGGACCAGGTTGAGAAGATATACGAAACGATAGAGAACATGGGCATAGACCTGGTGGGGGACATTGACGCCGAGATCAGCGAAATTCAGATTTCCGAGGAAGAGCTGGACATGTCCATCCCGGAAGGCGTCAGCATCGACGATCCCGTGCGGATGTACCTGAAGGAGATCGGCAAGGTTTCGCTGCTGTCCGCCGACGAGGAGATCAAGCTCGCCCGCAGGGTCGAGCACGGCGACAACGAGGCGAAGCACAAGCTGGAGGAGGCGAACCTGAGGCTGGTCGTCAGCATAGCGAAGCGCTACGTCGGGCGCGGGATGCTGTTCCTGGATCTGATACAGGAGGGCAACCTGGGGCTGATCAAGGCGGTGGAGAAGTTCGACTACAGCAAGGGCTACAAGTTCAGCACGTATGCCACGTGGTGGATCAGGCAGGCCATAACGCGGGCCATCGCCGACCAGGCGAGGACGATCCGCATACCCGTCCACATGGTGGAGACGATAAACAAGCTCATGCGCGTGTCCCGGCAGCTGCTGCAGGAGTACGGCAGGGAGCCGGCCGCCGAGGAGATCGCGAAGGAGATGAACATTTCGGTGGAAAAGGTCCGCGAGATCATGAAGATCTCGCAGGAGCCGGTTTCGCTCGAAACCCCGATAGGCGAGGAGGAGGACAGCCACCTGGGCGACTTCATCCCCGACGAGGAGGCGCCGCTGCCGTCGGAGGCCGCCGCGTTCACGCTGCTGAAGGAGCAGCTGATCGAGGTGCTGGACACTCTCACGGCGCGCGAGGAAAAGGTGCTCAGGCTGCGCTTCGGCCTGGACGACGGCAGGGCGAGGACGCTCGAGGAGGTCGGCAAGGAGTTCAACGTGACGCGCGAGCGCATACGCCAGATCGAGGCGAAGGCGCTGCGCAAGCTGCGCCACCCCAGCAGGAGCAAGAAGCTGAAGGACTATCTGGACTAGGGGGTATGGGGCGGCCATGATCTATCTGGACAACGCCGCGACGACGAGGCCGACTCAGGAGGTGGCCGACGCCGTGGCGCGGGCCATGCTGGACTGCTACGGCAACCCGTCGTCCGCGCACGCGCTGGGCGTCGAGGCGGCGCGCGCGCTGGACGGCGCCCGGAGGGCCATAGCGGGCGTCCTGCGCGCGCCGCGCGACCGCGTGTTTTTCGCGGCCAGCGGCTCGGAGGCCAACAACATGGCGATCTTCGGCGCCTGCCCGCCCGGCGCGCGCCGGCCGGGGCGCATCGTCACGACGAGGGCGGAGCACGCGTCCGTGCTGAACGCCGTCCGCGAGCTGGAGGGCCGGGGCTGGCAGGCCGACTACGCGGGCGTGGACTCGCTCGGCCGCGTGGACCTCGCCATGCTGGAGAGCGCGATAGGGGAGGACACGGCGCTCATAGCGCTTTCGCACGTGAACAGCGAAACCGGGGCGGCGCAGCCGATCGAGGCCATCGGCCGGATCAGGGACAGGCGAAACCCCGGCGCCGCGCTGTTCTTCGACTGCGTGCAGTCGTTTTGCAAGCTGGAGCTCCTGCCGGAGCGGCTGGGCGCGGACATGGTGTCGTTCAGCGCCCACAAGATACACGGCCCCAAGGGGGTCGCGGCGCTCTACGCGCGCGGCGGGCTGCGGCTGCGCCCGCTCGTGCACGGGGGCGGGCAGGAGGCGGGCCTGCGCTCCGGGACGGAAAACACGCCCGGCATTTGCGGGTTCGCGGCGGCGGCGTCGGCGCTCGCGCCCCGCATCGGGGAAAACGCCGCGAAGGCCGCGCGGCTGAAAGCCCGCCTGCTCGAAGGGCTGGACGGCTCCGGGCTAGAGTACTGCCGCGTGTCGCCGCCGGACGGCTCGCCGTACATACTTTGCGTGGCGTTCGCCGGCGTCAGGGCGGAGGTGCTGCTGCGCAGCCTGAGCGCGGAGGGCGTGTGCGTGTCGGCCGGATCGGCCTGCTCGTCGAGGCACAGATCGAGGCGCGGCAGCAGCGCGCTGAACGCCATGGGGCTGAGCCGGGAGGTCATCGAGGGCGCCCTGCGCTTCAGCTTTTCGCCGTTCAGCGAGGCCGGCGAGGTGGACGAGGCGCTGGACAGGCTGCGGGCGATTGTCCCCACCCTGCGGGCGAAGCGCTGAGGGCCGCCGGGACAGTGCTTGGCGAGGCGCGGCGCTGCGGGTGCGGTGCGCTGAGGGCCGCCGGCATCGCACAGCCAGCAACAGCGGGGGAAGTCTTTCGTCTTGGATTGCAGGCTCAAGCCCGCTTTGGTATAATTGCAATACGACCAAATCATCGCCCGTGTTGCCAGCCAGAGCATAAAACTGGATTTGGATGACATGGAAAATTCAAATGCTCGTCAGTATAAAATGGACTTGCTTGCGCCGATTAAGTGATGGGGAGGGATGCAACGTAAAAGTCGGGAAAGAAAACGAGATACTGGAATTCAAGAAGACGACCGGAGAACTCAATGAAGGCATTATCTCGATGTCTGCAATCCTCAATAAACACGGCGGCGGCGAGCTGTATTTTGGCGTTCGCAACGATGGCGCTCCCCTCGGCATGGACATTTCGGATAAAACTTTACGGGACGTGAGCCAGGCGGTGGGCAATCACCTTGAACCGAGGGTGTACCCCGAAATCAGCGAAGTCTACATCGACGGGAAATCCTGCATCCATATGACTTTTTCCGGCGACAAAGCGCCATATCTCGCCTTTGGCAGGCCCTACATCCGTGTCGCGGACGAAGACCGGCAGATGTCCGCAGCAGAACTGGAGAAGTTCATCCTGCAAAAGAACGCAGGGAAAGACGATTGGGACAGCGAATGGTCTGCCAAAACGGTAAAAGACGTGGACGAGGATGCGCTGAAAGAGTATCTGGACAGGGCAAACCGGGCTGGGCGCATCAATTTCGCATACTCCACGAGAGAAGAAGTGCTGAACAAACTAAGCGTAACCGGCGGAGAGAAGTTAAACAATGCCGCCTATATCCTGTTCTGCGGTTCACATATGCTTGAAGTGCAGATGGCTATCTTCGCCGGTACGGAACGGCTTACCTTCAACGACATCGTAAGGGAAAGCGGCAGCGTACTCTCGTTGGCCAAAACAGCAGAAACCTATGTACGCAACTATATAAGATGGCGTGTGGAATTTGACGGTTCCCTGCAACGTAAAGAAATTCCTGAGATACCGATGGACGCTGTGCGGGAGGCCGTCATCAATTCATTTTGTCATAGAGATTTCCGCTCATCGCAAAACAACGAAGTCACGATTTATAAAGACCGCGTTGAGATTTACAACCCCGGCACATTCCCCGAAGGCTTAACGCCGCAGGATTTCATTAATGGCAGCGAGCGTTCTATCCCGCGCAACCCTGTATTGGCGCAGCTAATGTATTATTCCAGAGACATTGAACACTTTGGCACCGGGCTGAAGCGAATCACAAAAGAATGTGATGAAGCAGGTGTAAAAGTTGAGTTCCAAATGCTCAAAAAAGGCTTTGCTGTGGTGTTTTACCGCCCGGACGAAGATTACAGCGCATCGGGTAAAAATTCTAAAGAGGCAAAAGATGTCTCTGCAAATGGCTCAAGAAGCGCAAGCGATGACCTTTTAATCGGAAATTCTGACCCAATAAGCGACTCTGATGACCGGATAAATGGCCTGTTAAAAACAGTTTTCGACCTATTAAACGATCGGATAACCGAAAAACAAAAACAATTGTTTGAATTATTGTCAAAAGACAAATCGGCAACATATGGCTCTCTGGCTGTCGGATTAGATGTTTCTGAAGCCACAGTTAAAAGATATCTTAAACAATTGCGCGAATTGGGATTAATAAAAAGGGTCGGATCCAAGAAAGACGGCCATTGGGAAATCATCGTCCCTGAGACGCGCAAATGAACATCACGGAAGCCGAAAAGAGTCAAAAATGGGCGCGGAAATCGGATAAAATTATCTGTAAATGTTTCCCGATATGTGATATGCTTCACGCAGAGTTTATCCCGCAATAAAGTGCGCCGATGGAATTATACTCGTGTTCGATTGGGATTCCGACCGCAATTTGCGGTCGGACAGATGAAACGAGTATTACTGACTCGCGTTTATGGTAAATTCAAATGCTCGTCAGTATATTTAGGGATAAGCTCGCAGTATTTAGTATCGGAGGTTTGCGCCGAGTGAGCGAAAGCACGGTAATACTCGTCAGATACGGCGAGGTCATGCTCAAGGGGCTGAACAGGCGCTCGTTCGAGGAGCGGCTGGCGCAGAACATAAAGCGGGCCATTCGGGGCTTCGGCCCCGTCACGGCGACGATAGCGCAGGGCAGGATATTCGTCGAGCCGATCGCGCCGCCGCAAAGCCACACGCGGGCGGGGGGGCAGGAGCGGGAGAGCGCGGAACTGGTGGGCGCGGAGCGAGAGGCTTCGGAACTTGAGATCGCAGAGCGAGAGGCTTCGGGACTTGAGGCCCCGGAGCGGGCTTGCGCGCCTGCGGGGGGCGATGTGCCGGCGGCGGGCATTGCGCCTGTTGGGGGCGGCGGCTACGACTTCGCGGGCGCCGCTAAGCGGATATGCGGCGTGTTTGGCGTCGTGTCCGTGAGCGTGGCCCGCAGGACGGCGCCGGAGCAGCAGGCCATGCGGGAGTGCGCCGCCGAGGCCATGCGGGCGCTCTGCCCCGGCGCGGGCGCGGGCGGCGCATTGCGCTTCAAGGTCGAGACAAAGCGCGGCGACAAGCGCTATCCCATGACGTCGCCGGAGATATCGAGGGACGTGGGCGAGTACCTGCTGGGGCATGTCGCCGGCCTGGAGGTCGATGTCGCGAATCCCGACGCCATACTGTACATAGAGGTCAGGGAGCGGGCATACGTGTACACGGGCAAGATCATGGGCTTCGGGGGGCTGCCCGTCGGATCGAACGGCAAGGCGATGCTGCTGCTCTCCGGCGGCATAGACAGCCCCGTGGCGGGCTTCATGATGGCAAAGCGCGGCGTCGAGCTGGAGGCCGTGCATTTTTACAGCTACCCGTACACGGACGAGCGCGCGAAGCAGAAAGTCGTGAGGCTGGCGGAGATCCTCGCGGGCTATTTCTGCAGCCTGAAGCTGCACGTCGTGCCGTTCACGGACATCCAGCTGGCCATTCGGGACAGCTGCCGCGAGGAGTATTTGACAATTATCATGAGAAGGTTCATGATGGTAATAGCCGACAGGCTGGCTGCCTCGCGCGGCGCGCAGGCGCTCGTGACCGGCGAGTCCGTCGGGCAGGTGGCCAGCCAGACGATCATGGGGCTGACCGTGACGGACAAGGCGGCCGAGCTGCCGGTTTTCCGGCCGCTGATCGGCATGGACAAAAACGAGATCATCGAGTACGCGCGCAGGATCGGCACGTTTGAGACGTCGATACTGCCATACGAGGACTGCTGCACGGTGTTCACGCCCAAGCATCCCAAGACGAAGCCGCGCCTCGCGGACGCGGAGCGCGAGGAGCGCCGCGTGCCGGGCGGCGCCGCGCTCATAGACGCCGCCGTGGCCGGCGCCGAGCTCATTGAAGCGCGCCAGGAGTTATTGTAATGCAAATAGGCAAAGTGCCCAACCACATACTGGACAGGATCGTCCTTGGCAAGATCAGGAGCCGCGACAGCCGCGTGCTGTCCTCGTCCGGGATTGGCGAGGACTGCGGCGTGCTGGACCTGGGGGACAACCACTGCATAGTTTCGAGCGACCCCATTACGGGCGCCGCCGAGGACATCGGGAAGATAGCCGTGCATGTCGCGTGCAACGACATAGCGACCTGCGGCGTCCGGCCCGTGGCGCTCATGTCCACGGTGCTGCTGCCGCCCGGCGCGTCGGAGGCCGAGCTGGAGGCCGTCATGGACGACATCGTCGGCACGGCCGACTCGATAGGCGTCAGCGTGATCGGCGGGCACACGGAGGTCACGGACGCGGTGAGCAGGATCGTCGTGTCGCTGACGTCGATCGGCATCGCGCGGCCCGGCGGCTACGTCACGTCGAAGGGCGCGCGGGCCGGCGACACCATCGTCATGACGAAGCAGGCCGGGCTTGAGGGCACGGCCATTCTGGCGGCCGAGGGGCGCGGCGAGCTGGAGGCCAGGTTCGGGGCCGCCTTCGTCGAGGAGGCCGTGCGGCTCAAGCGCGAGCTGAGCGTGATCGCGGAGGGCGTCCTCGCGGGGGGGCTGTCCGCGCACGCCATGCACGACGTCACGGAGGGCGGCGTGTACGGCGCCGTGTGGGAGCTCGCGGAGGCGTCCGGCAAGGGCGCGCGGGTACACAGGGACAGGATCCCCGTCCTGGGAGTGACGAGGGACGTGTGCCGGCATTTCGGCATCGACCCGTACCGGCTCGTTTCGAGCGGTAGCATGCTGATCGCGACGGACAGGCCGGGCGAGATGATCGCCGCGCTGGAGGCGTCCGGCGTGGCCGCCGCCGCGATAGCCGACGTGCTCGCGGATCCGGCGGAGCGCTTCGTCGCGCCGGGGGCCGGCGGCGCCGGGCGGGAGGCGCTGGAGCCGTTGGAGCCGCCCGGCCCGGACGAGCTGTACAGGGCGACGCGCAAACTGCGCGGGCTGGACTAGCCGCGCGGGCCGGCTGGGCGGCGGGGCAGAGGAGTGGCAGGCTGGCCGAACGGCTGGCCAGCGGAGTGGCGGGCTGGTGGAGCGGCTGGCGGCTGGCCGAACGGCCCGCTCGCGCGCGCTCGCAAATATGACCCGCTCGCGCGCGCTCGCAAATATGGCTTGACATAACATAGCGCGAGCCGATAGAATTGACGTGCCGGCAAAACGCGCCGGCAGCGGGCAGCGCGCCGGCGAGGCGCGCCCCAAAACTGCAACCGGAAAGGGAATGATCACAAAAATGGGCCTGTTTGATTACCGCGCGCTGGGGGTCGCGGACCCCGAGCTGCGCGACGCCATATTGAGCGAGAACAGCCGGCAGCGGAGCAAGCTTGAGCTTATCGCGTCGGAGAACTTTGTCAGCGAGGCCGTGCTGGAGGCGCTCGGCTCGCCGCTCACGAACAAGTACGCCGAGGGCTATCCCGGCGCCCGCTACTACGGCGGCTGCGAGTGCGTGGACGTCGTGGAGAGCCTTGCGCGCGACCGCGCGAAGCGCATTTTTGGCGCGGAGCACGCCAACGTGCAGCCCCATTCGGGCGCGCAGGCCAACTCCGCCGTGTACTTCGCGGCGCTGGAGCCGGGCGACACGGTGCTGGGCATGGATCTGACGCACGGCGGCCACCTGACGCACGGCATGTCGAAGAACATTTCGGGCAGGCTCTACAGATTCGTGCCGTACCGCGTGCGCGAGGACAGCTGCCTCATAGACTACGACGCCCTGCGCGGGCTCGCGCGGGAGCACAGGCCCAGGCTCATAGTCGCCGGCGCGAGCGCGTACCCGCGAGCCATAGACTTCGGGCTGTTCGCCGACATCGCCGCGGAGGCCGGGGCCATGCTGATGGTGGACATGGCGCACATCGCCGGGCTCGTCGCGGCGGGGCTGCACGAGAACCCCGTCCCATACGCGGACTTCGTGACGACGACGACGCACAAGACGCTGCGCGGGCCGCGCGGCGGCATGATCCTGTGCAAGGGGAAGCACGCGAAGGCCATTGACAGCGCGGTGTTCCCCGGCACGCAGGGCGGGCCGCTCATGCACGTCATAGCGGCGAAGGCCGTCTGCCTGAAAGAAGCGGAGACGGAGGCTTTCGCCGCCTACCAGCGGCAGGTCGTGGCCAACGCGAAGGCGCTTTCGGACGAGCTGAAGGCCAAGTCGCTGATCCCCGTGTCCGGGGGCACGGACACGCACCTCGTGCTGCTGAACCTAGTGAACACGGGCGTCACGGGCAAGGAGGCGCAGCAGCGGCTGGACGCCGTCAACATAACGGCCAACATGAACATGATACCGTTCGACAGGCAGAAAAACACCATCACGAGCGGGCTGCGGCTGGGCGCGCCGGCCGTCACGACCAGGGGCATGAAGGAGCAGGAGATGAGGGACATAGCGGGCATGATTTTCGACACGCTGACCGACTACCCGGCGACGAGCCAGAAGACGCGCAACATCGTCAAGGGGCTGTGCGAGGCGTTCCCGCTGTACTAGCTGGGCTGTAACCAAGCTTATACTCGTGTTCGATTGGAAATTCCGGCCGCAATTTGCGGTCGGACAGAGGAAACGAGTATTACTGACTCGCGTTAATGGTAATTTCAAATGCTCGTCAGTATAGCTGTGCCAGCTACACTAGCTGCACCAAGCTTAGTTGCACCAAGCTTAGCTGTACCAGTTGCACTAGCTGTATTAGTGACTTGCAGGCGCATAGCCGCAATAAATAGCCATAATAGTCAGCGCCTGCAAGTCACTAACGCCGCGCGGATGAGCGCGGCGCGGGCGCATCGCGACCGTGAGGAACGGGGTAACCGCGCTTTCCCGTTCCGACTTGGGTTGCGGATATAGTCCGCTTTGGTTGCACTATCGGAATTGAAACAAACTGGATTTTTGGAAGGAGCGTGCGTTTTTGAACAAGACAGCCAGGCATATAGCGGCCGCGCTGGCGGCAGCCGTCGCGCTGGCGTGCTCGCCGCAGGCGGCGGCCAGGACGAGCGCGGCGGCGGGGCTGTTGGCGGGGGGCCGGAGCCTGACGGACATCGTGAGCCAGGTTGAGCCGTCGGTGGTCGGCATTATCGGCAAGATCGGCGTGGCCAGCAAGGAGTACAGCGAGGCGGCCGACAACATAGTCGTGGCGTCGGGGATAGTTTACAAGAGCAACGGCTTCATAATCACGAATAACCACGTCACGGAGGAGTGCGAGCGGATCTTCGCCGTGCTGTCCGACAAGAGGGTCTACGAGGCCGAGCTGGTCGCGGCGGACGAGTCCTCCGACCTCGCGCTGATCAAGATCAGCAAGGGGATGCTGAAGCCCGTCGAGTTTGCCGACAGCTCGGAGGTCAGGACGGGCGAGTCGGTCATAACGATAGGCACGCCCGTCGAGTTCGGGCTGCAGAACACGGTCGCGCTCGGCATTGTGAGCGGCATAAACAGGGGCAACACCGGCTTCACGGAATACCAGTTCCTCCAGACGGACGCGGCCGCGAACCCCGGCAACAGCGGCGGGCCGCTCATGAACATGGACGGCGGCGTGCTGGGCATCATAGCGGGCGGGTACTCGATGTTTCAGGGCCTGACGTTTTGCATAACGTCCGAGACGATCCAGTACATAATACCCCAGCTTGAAGCCTACGGCAAGGTGAGGCGCCCGGATTTGGGGGCGCGGCTCGTGCAGGGGCTGGTGGCCGACTTTGGGCTGCCGACGGACAGCGGCCTGTTTTTCGCCGACATAGAGAAGGGCGGCGTGGCCGACCTGGCGGGCATTACGGACGCGGACACGCTGATCTCGCTCAACGGCGTCGGGCTGAGCACGGCTTCGGCGTATGCCGAGGAGCTGAAAAAGTACGCGCCCGGCGACACGGCCGAGCTGGTGCTTGAGCGCGGCGGCGCGCGGCGCGCCGTGAGCGTGACGTTCGGGGAGCGCGAGTAGGGCCGGGCCCGGCTGGCTGGCTGGGATCGAGCGGGTTCGATCAGACTTCGCTCGGGTTCGGTCAGGCTTGAACGGGTTCGCTCAGGTTCGATCGGGCTTTTGGCGGCCTTGGGCGGGCTTTTGGCGGGTTTGGGCGGCCCATTGGGGAGCAAATCACTTGCGGGATCGGCGGCGCGGGGCGCGGGGGCGGCATGCCCCGTCGCGGGCGCGGCCGGGCCGCGAAAGAAGATAGGGGTTTTGACTGTGAGCATAAAAATAAGTCAGGCGTTTGCGATGCATATCACCGGCGCGGGTGGCGCGGGCGGCGCGAGTGTTGCCGGCGGCTCGCGCCGCGGGCGCTCGCATGGGGCTGCGGGCGGGCGCGCGGCGCGCCGGCCGGATGGCGCCGCGGGCGGCCGGACGGCGCTGCGGGCGGGCGGATCAGCTCCGCTTCGCGCGGCGCTCGCCTGCCTTTGCGTCGCCGCGATCCTGCTGTCGCCGGCGCTCTCCGCTCCTGCGGCGCACGCTGCGGCGGGGGGCGCGGGCGCAGATGTTGCCGCCGCGAACGCCGGTTACGCCGCAACTGCGGGCGCGGGCTCTGCCGGCGCGGCTAACGCCGGTTCTGCGGCGGGTGGCGCGGGCCTAGATGTTGCCGCCGGCACCGGTTACGCTGCGGCGGGGGGCGCGGGCGTTGCCGTCGCCGATTACGCCGCGGTTGCGGGCGCGGGCGCCAGCTCCGTCGCCGCGAGCGCGGGCTCCGCTGGCGTCTCGATATCGATGCAGCTGGACAGGCGCGGCTTCGCGTATGAGGGCGGGCAGAACGACAGCCTGCCGCCCGCGCTGCTGGACGGCGCCCTGCACCTGCCGTTCCGCCCGGTCGCGGAGGCTTTCGGCGCGTGGCTGATATACCGCTCCGCGCCGGAGGACGGATCCGCCGGCGCGGCCGTGGAGGGCGCGTTCATGGATCGCCGCTTCCGCGTCGCCTTTGGCGAGAGCCGGTTCACGCTGAACGGCGGCGAGATCGAGACGGCGGGCAGCGCCCTGCGGCTGATAGGCGGGAGCGCGTACATACCGGCCTCCGTGCTCGACGCCTGCCTGGGAACCGTCACGTCGCTCGACGCGGCCACGGGCAGCGTGCTCGTGTACCTCGCGGACGACGGCAGCGTGAAGGATCTGTCCGAGCTGCTGGGCGAGATCAAGGAGGCCAGCATTGGCAACAGCTATCTGGGCTGGATGATGGACGTGCCGAAAAAGTCCCTGCTCGTGTCGTCGTCGTTCAGCGGCAGCGAGGTTCGCGTGTACAGCGACATCATCGGCGCGCTCGTCGAGGTGTCCGTCGCGCCGAGCGAGGGCCGCAGGCTCGAATATTTCATGGACAACCGCGACGAGATATCGGACGACATGGACGTGGAGGACGCATCCATCAAGAGCGGCGGCGCGGGCGAGTCCGGCAGGTATCTGGAGGCCACGCTGTCCGACTACTACGCGGCGGGCATCAAGCGCCTGTACATCCGCGACGGGAAGCTCTACAGCGTCGCGGTCATGGCGTACCCGCAGGACGCGGCCGGCGCGTCCGATCCGGACGTCTCCATGTTCACGGGCGACGACCCGTATTCCGCGCTGATCGCCACGTTCAGGCTGCGGTTTCAGGGCGGCGCGTCCGTCATGGACATCTCGAAGGTGGCTGACGGCAAGCTCGCGTTCGAGAACTACATCGACATTCCGGAGAGCGGCAAGCGCGTGATGGCGTGGTCCATATCCATCCTGCCGACCTGGTACGAGATGTACGGCACCGTGAACGACGACATATTCGCGCTGCTCGGCGAGGACGACAGGGAGAACGTCGCGGTGACGATCTACAAGCCGAACGACATCGCGGAGATCGACGACTACTTCCGGCGCTTCCGCAGCATCGAGGCCGCCAACTACAACGAGGAGCTGTACCAGCTCGTCAGCGGCAGGACGTTCGAGTTCAAGGGCGACCGCGCGCTCGACCTCGTGTACAAGATAAGCGACGGCGAGGAGATCCACGTGTTCATGGAGCGCATGATACGCTCCGGCAAGCTCGTGTACGACATAACGCTGAGGGCGCCGGAGGAGCGCTACGAGGAAGAGCGCGAGACGTTCGCCGAGATCTTGGACTCGTTCGAGATCGGCGCGGACGGGCGCGGCGCGATCGACACGAACCTCACGAAGCAGACGGCGGCGGCGCGCGCGGCGAGGCTGTCCAAGACGGACGGGGCTGCGGCCGTGGGCGGCGAGAAGGGCTCGTGGTCGTCGGAGCTGCCCGGATACTGGGCGAAGGCCAGGGGCTCCGTGGCGGAGAGCTACTACTTGCCCGTGTCCGCGGCGTTCGAGAACAGCAAGAACAACGCGCGCCTGGAGGTGTGCGAGCCGGACATGAGCCTGCTGGCGGCGCTCTACGGCGATCTGGCCGAGCATGGGCTGAGCTGGCTGGAAGGCTCGTCTCGCGGCGCGGCTTTGGAATCGGGGGCGGGTGAGCGGGATTCCGGCGACGCCTTGGGCGCCCTGAGCGAATTTCTGCTGCAGGCCGCGTTCAGCGACGAGTACGACGTGTCCGGCGCCTCGGAGCTTGAGGAAGTGACCGTCGGCGAAAATGCGTTTTTGAGGGTTTCGTGCGAGCTGACGCGCGACGATTCGGCCTTCCCGTTCTACGGCGAGGTGTACCTGTTCGCCGGCAAGGCGGGCGGCGCGGGAGCTGGCGCGGCGGCGGGGACGGGGGCAGGGACTGCTGCGGCTTCCGGCGCGCACGGGGCCTTGGGCGCGAGCGGCCTGATTGGCGCGGCGGGGGCCGCCGAGTACCTGATCACCGCCGCGATCCCGCAGATATACATGTCCGAGGGCAATATGGCCGAGCTGGAGAGCTTTTTCGAGCATTTCGCCGTCGGCCCGCAGGCTGCGGGCGAGGCTGCGGGCGAAAGCGCCGGCGGCTCGGCGGGAGGCGGCCAGGCTGCGGGCGGATCGTCGCCCGCGCGCGAGCCCGTAGCCGTTGGCTAGACGGGCCGCGGCGAAGGGCGCCGGGCCTTTGGGCGGCGCGCAGGACAGCGCTCTGCAAGGCGGGGGCGCGTTGCAGGCAGGCGCCGCCATGCAAGGCGTTGCCACGCAAGGCGCCGCCGCGCAAGGCGCGAGCGCTCCGCCGGAGGGCGGCGGCATGTCCGGCGGCGGCGGCAGCCTGTTTGGCGGCGGCGACAGTTTGCCCGGCGGCAGGCGGCCATCCGGCGAAGCGCCGATCGGAAGTTTGCCCAGCGCCGGCGGCAAATTGCCGGACGGCAGGCGGCCATCCGGCGAAACGCCGATGGGCGAGGCGCCCGGCGGCTACGGCGCCGGGCAGGCGCCGCTCGCGTACCGCATGAGCCCCAAGTCCATCGAGGACTTTGTGGGGCAGCGCGACATCGTGGGCAGGGGCAAGCTGCTCTACCGCATGATAAAGTCGGACAGGATAACGTCCATCATACTGTTCGGGCCGCCCGGCTCCGGCAAGACGTCGCTCGCCCGCATCATCGCGGGCACGACCAAGTCCCATTTCGAGAAGATAAACGCCGTCACGTCCGGCGTCGCCGAGATCAAGCGGATCGTCGCGGAGACGGAGAACAGCCTCCTGAACCCGCACGGCCGCACGGTGCTCTTCATCGACGAGATCCACCGCTTCAACAAGGCGCAGCAGGATGCGCTGCTGCCGTCGGTCGAGAGCGGCGCGATCGTGCTGATCGGCGCGACGACCGAAAATCCGTTTTTCGAGGTGAACAAGGCGCTCATATCGCGCTCGTCCGTGTTTATGCTCAAGCCGCTCGCGGAGGCCGACGTGCGGGCGCTGCTCGAGCGGGCCCTGCGCTCGGAGGACGGGCTGGGGGCGCACGACATAGACATCTCCGCGGAGGCGCTGGACTACCTCGCCTCCATAGCGGACGGCGACGCGCGGCGCGCGCTGAACGCGCTGGAGCTGGCGTTCCTCACGTCGGACCTGTCGGAGGACGGGCGCGTCCGCATAGACCTGGAGGCCGCGCGGAACAGCGTGCAGAAGCGCTCGCTCGCGTTCGACAAGAAGGGCGACTGGCACTACGACAACATCAGCGCGTTCATCAAGTCCATGCGCGGCAGCGATCCCGACGCGGCGGTGTTCTACCTCGCGCGCGCGCTCGCGGCGGGCGAGGATCCGATGTTCATGGCGCGGCGCGTCATGATCTGCGCCGCCGAGGACGTAGGGCTCGCGAACCCCAACGCCATTCTCATAGCCGCGGCCGCGGCGCAGGCGGTTCACATGGTCGGCATGCCGGAGGCGCGGATCATCCTGTCCGAGGCGGCCATTTTCATCGCGACGAGCCCCAAGTCCAACTCGGCGTGCAAGGCCATCGACAAGGCCATGCACGACGTCGAGCACACGCACACGGGCGAGCCGCCCATGCACCTGCGCAACCCGCAGACGCAGGGCATGAAGGATTTGGGCTACGGCGAGGGATACCTGTACGCCCACGACTACGAGAACAACTACGTCCCGCTGCAGTTCCTGCCAGACGCCGTGAAGGACAGGGTGTACTACGAGCCGGGCGGCAACAGCTACGAGCGCCGCCTCGCGGAGCACATGGCCAGGCTGAAGGGCGGCGCCGGCCCCGGCGCTGGCGCTGGGCACGATCCCAAGACATAATATGATATAACACATATATTATTAATAAGGCATCTTAAAATCGGCATGTTTGATATTGATAACAGTAATGATTTGTGAGAAAATGAGATCGGAGGTGATTTTATGGCAGATAGATTCATTTATTTGGATCACGCGGCGACGACGGCGGTGCATCCGGCGGTTTTTGAGAAGATGGCGCCGTACTTCCACGGCTATTACGGGAACCCTTCGTCGGTCTACTCCATCGCGAGGGCCACGAAGCAGGCGATAGATCAGGCGCGGGAAGACGTGGCCGCAGCATTTGGCGCGTCCGCGAAAGAGATATATTTCACGGGCAGCGGCACGGAGGCGGACAACTGGGCGATCAAGGGCGCGGCGTTCGCGGCCGCGGCGGGCGGCAAGGGCAAGCACATCATAACGTCGGCCATTGAGCACCACGCCGTGCTCGAAACGTGCGAATGGCTGGAAAAGCAGGGATTCCGCGTGACGTACCTGCCCGTGGACGAGTACGGCATGGTCTCGCTCGTGGATCTGCAAAGGGCCATGCGCGACGACACGGCGCTCGTCAGCGTCATGGCGGCCAACAACGAGATCGGCACGATACAGCCCATACAGGAGATCGGCCGCATAGCGCGCGAGCGCGGCGCCGTTTTCCACACGGACGCCGTCCAGGCGGCGGGGACGCTGGCGCTGGACGTCGCGAGGCAGAACATCGACCTGATGTCCATATCCGCGCACAAGTTCTACGGGCCCAAGGGCGTCGGGGCGCTGTACGTCAGGGCCGGCACGAGGATCGAGAGGTTCATGCACGGTGGCGGGCAGGAGCGGGGCAGGCGCGCCGGCACGGAGAACGTCGCGGGCATCGTGGGGCTGGCGGAGGCGCTGAAGCTCGCCGTCGCGGGCATGGACGAGACAAACGCGCGGCTCTCGGCGCTGCGCGACAGGACGATAAGCGCCGTGCTGGCCGCCGTGCCGCACGCGAGGCTGAATGGCCACCCGACGCAGCGGCTGCCCAACAACGCGAGCTTCGCGTTCAGGTACATCGAGGGCGAGTCGCTGCTGCTCATGCTGGACATGAAGGGCATCGGCGCGTCCAGCGGGTCGGCCTGCACGTCCGGCTCGCTCGACCCGTCGCACGTCCTGCTGGCGATCGGCCTGCCGCACGAGATAGCGCACGGCTCGCTGAGGATCACGTTCGGGACGGACAACACGCAGGAGGACGCAGACCGCCTGGTGGAGGCGCTGCCGCCGATTGTCGGGCGGCTGAGGGACATGTCGCCGCTGTACGAGGACTTTGTGAAGGGCGGCGAGGGAGGCGAGAAGCATGTATAGCGAAAAAGTGATGGATCATTTCACGAACCCGCGCAACGTGGGCGAAATTGAAGGGGCGAACGCGATTGGCCTCGTGGGCAACGCGCGCTGCGGGGACATCATGAAGATGTACCTGCAAATAGAGGACGGGGTCGTCAAGGACGCGAAGTTCAAGACGTTCGGGTGCGGCGCTGCCGTGGCGACGAGCAGCATGGCGACGGAGCTTGTCAAGGGCAAGACGGTGGACGACGCGCTGAAGGTGACGAACACGGCGGTCGCGGAGGCGCTGGACGGGCTGCCGCCGATCAAGATGCACTGCTCGAACCTCGCGGAGGAGGCCATACGCGCGGCCATAGAGAACTACAAGGCGGGCATCGGCGAGGGCGCCGCGCAGAACTCCTGCCCAGGTTGCTGCAACAAGTGCGCGGACATATACAGGGTGGAGGAGTAGCCGCCATGTCAGGGCGGGGCGGACTGCGGAGGCGAGCGATTGTTTGACAACCATGTGCATACAAGGCATTCCCCGGACTGTGCGACGGAGCCTTCCGACGCGATTGCGGCGGCGAGGGCGGCCGGGCTGTCCGGCATAGTGTTCACGGACCACTGGGACATAGGCTACGAGAGCTTCAACGCGGGCAGGTTCCCGCCGGCGGAGTACGCGCGGGGCGAGCTGAGGAACTACAGGTCGGCCGGCGGCGCGTTTTCGGTTCTGATCGGCATCGAGCTCGGCCCCACCCCCGCCGTCCGGGGCGAGGCCGAGCGGGCGATGGCCGGGGCGAGCTTCGACTACGTCATGCTGTCGGCCCACTACGCGGCGGCGGGGGGCGCGGGCGTTACGGGCGGCGCAGGGCTTCCGGGCGCTGCGGGAGCTGGGGCGCCGGATTCGGCGGCGGGGGGCGCAGAGGGTGCGGGCGCTGCAGGCGCTGCGGGGGCAGGGCCTGCGGGGTCGGCGGCGGGCGATATGATATACCCGCAGTGCGAGTACGGCCGGCTGTTTGAAAAATATTCCAAGAGCGAGGCGTATGCCGCCTATTTGCGGACGCTGATCTCGCTCGTGGACGCATACGACTGCTTTGACGCGCTGGGGCACTTCGACTATATCTCCCGCTACTCGCCCTACGCGGACCCGATCATGCGCTACAGGGACTTCGCGGGGCTGTTCGACGCCCTGTTCGGGCGGCTCGTGTCGCGCGGCAAGGCGCTTGAGATAAACACGGCGACCTACAGGAGGCTCGGCGGCGCGCCCTCGTTCGACGCGGACATTGTCAGGCGGTACGCCGAGCTGGGCGGCGAGCTGCTGTGCCTGGGCTCGGACGCGCACAGGGCGCGGGACGTGGGCGGCCAGTTCGGCGAGTTCCGGGACGCGCTGCGCGCGTGCGGCGTCAAAGCGCTCGCCCATTTCGAGGAGCGAAAGCCGATCATGACGAAGCTCTGACGGGGAGCTATGGCGAAGCTCTGACAAAGGCCCCTGACGGGGAGCTATGGCGAGGCTCTGGAAAAGCGCGGGCGAGGCCCTGGCAAGGCCATGGCGAAGGGGCTGCGGCAGGGGTTCTGGCGGGGCTATGGCAGCCGATATAAATCGCGCCGCTGTATTTTGGCGGCCGGAGGTTATGTGACGATCGGGCTCATTTTGAACGAATCCAAGGACGCGGGGCTGGCCGTCGTGCGGCAGCTCGTCGCGGCCATCCGCGCGCGCGGCGGCGGCGCGGTTCTGACTGTCGCCCGCGAGTTCGCGCCGCGCTTTAAGTGCCCGGAGGATCTGCTGGGCATATTCGAAGGGGGCGGCGGCGCGGGCGATGGCGACGCGGATTGTGGCGCCGGCGCCGGATGCGGGCGCCGCGAGGCCGCCGAAATTGTAGCGGGTGGGGCAGGCAGGCGCAGCGAGGCCGCCGAAACTGGAGCGGTCGCCGGGCGCTCAGGGGCCGCCGGCGAGCTCGCCGACCAGCCCGCCTTTGCCGTTAAAGCGCCGTGCGATGCGGATGCGTTTGCCGGCCAGCCCGCCTTTGCCATCCGCACTCGCTGCGACGCCCTGATCAGCGTGGGCGGCGACGGCACGCTGATCAAGGCCGCGAGGGGCGCGGTGAGCCTGGGCGCGCCCATTCTGGGCGTGAATCTGGGCGCTCTGGGCTACCTCACGGAGGTGGAGGCGTCCGAGATAGACACCATCGTCGGCCGCATATTCAGCGGCGACTGCTGCGTGGAGGAGCGCATGCTGCTGTCCGCGTCGGTCGTGCGCGGCGGCGCGGGAGGCGCTGGCAGGATGCGGGGCGCTGGGCCTGGCGGCGGCGCGTCCGCCTGCGCCAGCGTGTCGCGGGATGCGTGGCCTGCTGGAGGCGCGGCCGCTTGTGCGAGTGCCTTCGCGGGCGGGGCGCAGTACATGGCGCTGAACGAGATCGCCGTCAGCAGGGGCGGCGCCTCGCGCGTTGTCAAGCTCAAGCTGTACGTTGACGGCACGCTGCTGGACGTGTATCCGGGCGACGGGCTGCTCGTGGCCACGCCGACGGGCTCGACGGCATACGCGCTCTCGGCGGGCGGCCCGGTGATCGATCCGGCGCTCAGCCTTATTTGCGTCGTGCCGATCTGCGCCCACGCGATCTTTTCAAAGCCCGTGCTCGTCGCGCCGGGCAAATCCGTCTGGATCGAGCTGGCGCCCGCGCCGGGCCAGCCCGCGCCCGCCGCGCTGTCGGTGGACGGCCGCGACGCGCCCGCCATGGAGGCCGGCGACGCGCTGGCCGTGTCGCGCTCGCCGCACGTGCTGAAAATGCTCAGGTTCAGCTCGGACAATTTTTACCTCACGCTAAAAAACAAGCTCTACCGCAGGGGGGAAGAATTATACAGTGAAAAAGGCTGAGCGCCAGGCTCTGATACTGGACATCCTGGGCGCCGGAGGCGGCGCCGGGACCCAGGAGGAAATTGTAGATGGGCTGCAGGCTCGCGGCGTCTATATCACGCAGGCCACCGTGTCGCGGGACGTCAAGGAGCTGAAGCTGCATAAGTTCGTGTCCGGCGACGGCACGTACCGCTACGCGGAGCCGTCCGCGCAGGAGGAGCGGGCCGCGCCCGACAGGCTGCGCAGCGTCTTTTCGGAGAGCTGCGTCAAGGTCGCCTACTCGGCCAACATCGTGGTCGTCGGCACGCAGATAGGCATGGCGCCGGCGTGCGCGCTGGCCATTGACGCGGCCGCGTGGTCGGAGGTCGTGGGCACGCTGGCCGGGGACGACACGGTGCTGGTCGTCGCCCGCTCCGCGCCGGCCTCGCGCAGGCTGGTCGGCCGCATCCGCGCGCTCATGGGAGACGAGCAATGCTGAGATACCTCGAGATCAGGAATATCGCGCTGATAGACAGCCTCTCGCTCGAATTTGGGCCGGGCATGTGCGTGCTGACCGGCGAAACGGGCGCGGGCAAGTCCATCATCATCGACTCCATCAACGCCGTGCTGGGCGCCAGGCTGCAGAAGGATCTGATCCGGACGGGCGCGGACAGCGC
>JAISFK010000166.1 GCA_031263625.1 Clostridiales bacterium | reverse complement strand
CGCGACGCATCGCGAGCCTATGCGCCACAGGCCGCGAGTAGCACAGCGCAGGCCGCGCACAACGCTCCCGCACGGCATGAACAAACGCGGCGCAGGCCCGGTACGAGCAAGCGCGGCGCGGCGCAACGCTTCGTAGCTGCAAAGTCAGCCTGACGCGCGCACGACATACTTTCGCGCCACGGCAACGCCCCGCTGCGCCTGCGGCGCCGGGCGGGCGCACTCACGTGCGCCCGCCCCACGCCGAACTAGTTGTTGGACGACTGCTCCCTGTTGTCGCTGAATATCATGTTGATCGGCTTAACAGGGCTGACGGTCGATATTGCGTGCTTGTAGATCAGCTGCTGCTTCCCGTCGGAGTCCAGCACGACCGTGAAGTTGTCAAACCCTTTCACACAGCCTTTCAGCTGAAAGCCGTTCGTCATGTAGACAGTCACGGCAAGCTTGTCTTTCCTGACCTGGTTCAAAAAAACGTCCTGCAAATTGATGGCGACCTTATTCATTCGATACCCCCGCCTGATCTGATAGTTTGCTGCTTGCACCCGCGCTGCGCGCCTCGCCGCCGATCCGGCTGGCGGCTTCCCGCCCGCGCCGCCGGCGCCCCGCTCGCCTCTCCGCGCCTCGCCATGCCGCAAAATCACATGCGGGAGCGGGCATAAGGCTACTGTTTCTTTTATACCCAGTTTACAGGATATCATGCGCGCTTGCAAGCGATTTGGGCAAATTTGCGGCAAATTTTGGCAATCGGCAATCGCGGATCGCATCTCGGATCGCAGAGCCTCGGTTCGGATCGCAGAGCGGTCGGCTACAGCTTTCTGAATATCCCGATGACCTTGCCTATCAGCGTGACGCCCTCGGTCGCGTAAATAGGCGAATAGCGCTCGTTCTCCGGCTGCAGCCTGACGCGGTTCGCCTCCCTGTAAAACGTTTTTACCGTGGCCTCGTCGTCAATCATGGCCACGACGATCTCGCCGTTTTGCGCCGTCGGCTGCTGCCTGACCAGAATGTAGTCGCGCTCGAAAATGCCGGCGCCGACCATGCTGTCGCCCTCGACCCTCAGCATGAATGTCCTGGCGCTGTTCGTGAAAAACGCCGGAACCGGGAACGAGTACTCGATGTTCTCGACGGCCAGAATGGGCCTCCCGGCCGTAACCCTGCCCACGACCGGCACCATCACCGCTTCTTCGCCGGCGGCCTCGCCGCCAGGCGAAAACGGCCACGCCGCGCCGCCCTCGCCATCGCTCACGACTTTCAAGGCCCTGGGCTTGGAGGGCGACTTTTTGATTCGCCCCTCGGCCTCAAGGCATTTCAGATACGAGTGAACCGTTGAAGTGGACTTGAACTCAAGCGCGGCGCAAATCTCGCGAACAGAGGGCGGATAGCCGTTCTGCATCACATGCTCGTTGACATAGTCAAGCACAAGCTGTATTTTCGCCTTCGTCGTATCTCGCAAGCCGCCCGCCTCCCAAGCTATAGTGTTTTCGCCAACAGGCAGCGAATTTATTGCCGCCCGCATGTTAAAATTATCTGTATTATAGCACTGGGCCGCCCGCATGTCAAACACCTGTTTGCAATCGTTTGAAGGCCGAGAATAGGCGAGAATAGGCAATAGGCCGAGAATAGGGTCGAATAGGTCGAATAGGTCGAATAATATAAATCTGCCTATTTTGCCTATTGTGTCGCATTTCTGCAATCTGCTATACTTATAGCAGCTTATAGCAAAACAAAACAAAACGAGGTTGCGAAAGGAAGGGCGAGCGGGCATGAACGGTGAAAAGAAAGCCATTGTCACGGGCGCCAGCCGGGGCATCGGCCGGGGCATTGCCCTATGCCTGGCCCGCGACGGCTACGACGTGGCGATATCCTACTCGACGCGCGCGGAAGACGCCGAGAGCCTGAAACGGGAGATCGAGGCGCGGCATGGCCGGGCGTGCCACGTGTTTCAGGCATCCCTCCAGGAGCCCGGCGAGGGCGTCCGGCTGTTCGGCGCGGCGGCAGAGCGCTTGGGCGGGCTGAGCCTGCTGGTCAACAATGCCGGCGTCACCCGGCTCGAAAGCATCCTGGATCTCAGCGAGGAAATCCTGGACCACCTGATCAACCTCAACTTCCGCAATTACCTGCTTATGGCGAGGGAGGCCGCGCGCCACATGGTCCGGCACGGCGTCCGGGGCAACATTGTCAACATCACGTCGTCGCGCGGGGAGCGCGCCTACCCCGGCGACTCCGTTTACGGCGGGCTGAAAGCCGGGCTGAACCGGGCAGTCCAATCCATGGCGCTGGATCTGGCCCCATACGGCATCCGGGTCAACAATGTGGCGCCCGGAGCCACCCGCGTGCGCACCGTGGAGGATCTGGAGCGGGAAGGCCGCGGCGCCGGCAACTACCACTACCTGGACAGCCGCATCCCGCTGGAGCGCTACGGGACGCCGGAGGACATTGGCAACGCTGTCGCGTTCCTAGCCTCCGACAAGGCCGCGTACATCACGGGCGTGACCCTGCGGATTGACGGCGGCCTGATTCTGCCCGGCATGCCGGAGTTCCCGATCAACGGCAGCGACCGGGGCTGGGGCTACCGAAAGCCGCTGTTTCAGATTGAAGGAATTGAAGAAACTGAGCAAATTGAATGAATTGAGCGAATTGATAAAATTGGCAGAATTGACGGAATTGACGGAATTGATGAAATTGGCGGAATTGAAGGAATGAACGAATAGGAGGGAATTGAGATGTCCAATGTAACCATTCGCGAGATCAAGACCATCCTCACCGCCCCCAGGGGCATCGACCTGGTCGTGGTGAAGATCGAAACCAGCGAGCCGGGCCTGCACGGGGTCGGCTGCGCCACCTTCACCCAGCGCTTCACGGCCGTGGCGACCGCCGTGAACGACTACCTGAAGCCCCTGCTGGAGGGGCGGAGCGTGGACAACATCGAAGACATCTGGCAGTCCGCCGCGGGCAACTCGTACTGGCGCAACGGCCCTGTCCTGAACAACGCCATATCGGGCGTGGATCAGGCGCTGTGGGATATCAAGGGCAAGATGGCTAACATGCCCGTGTACGAGCTGCTGGGCGGCAAGTGCCGCGAGGCCGCCGCCGTATACCGCCACGCGGGCGGCGCGTCGCCGGAGGAAGTGGAGGAGAGCGTCCGCCGGTACATGGGCGAGGGATACCGCTACATTCGCTGCCAGATGGGCGCCTATGGCGGGCAGACGGAGAATGGGGCGCAGACAATCGCGTCCCCCGATGGGAGCCTGCCCGGCGCCTACTACGACCCGGCCCAGTACATGAGGGACACCCTGCGCATGTTTGACCACGTGCGCGGCAAGCTGGGCTTCGACAGCGTGGAGCTGCTGCACGACGTCCATGAGCGCCTCTCGCCGGTCCAGGCCCTGCGGTTCGCCAAGGAGCTGGAGCCCATCGGGCTTTTCTTCCTGGAGGACGCCCTGCCCCCGGAGCAGGTGGAGTGGTTCGCCGACCTCCGACGCCAGGTCGCGACGCCCCTGGCCATGGGCGAGCTGTTCAACCATCCCCTGGAGTGGAAGAACCTGATCGCCCAGAGGCTCATCGACTACATCCGCGTACACGTCAGCCAGATCGGCGGGCTGACCCCGGCCAAAAAGCTGGCGGCGCTGTGCGAGGCTTTCGGCGTGCGCACGGCCTGGCACGGCCCCGGCGACACCTCGCCTGTGGGAATGGCCGCGCAGCTCCATCTGGATTTGGCCGTGCCAAACTTCGGGATTCAGGAATTTTCCGGGTTCAGCGACGAGGAGCGGGAGGTGTTCCCCGGTTGCCCAGAGGTGCGGAACGGTTTCATGTATCCCAACGCCAGCCCCGGCTACGGGATAGACCTGGACGAGGCGAAGGCGAAGCTGTACCCCTGCGCCCTGCGGGAGCACGGATGGCTCAAGGCGCGGCTGCCGGACGGCACGGCCGTCCGGGCGTAGCGGGGGCGGCCCGCTTTATTAGCTTGCAGGCGCAGCCCGCTTTATTAGCTTGCAGGCGCAAAACCGCAATAAATAGCAACAGGTTTATATACTGACGAGCATTTGAATTTACCATAAACGCGAGTCAGTAATACTCGTTTCATCTGTCCGACCGCAAATTGCGGTCGGAGTCCCAATCGAACACGAGTATAATCATGTCCCTAAATAGAATGGGGCGGTACGCCTATTTTGCGGCAGCCTGAGAAGATGTCAGGTTCATATTTTAGGCCGAACCTCTCGCTGTACACCTGTTTCATCGGCAAGTTCGTCCAGCATCAGCTTTTCAAGGCGCGTGATATCTGGGAACACCATTTTTACCCCACGTGAGTGCAAACGGCGGATTTCCTTGAAGCGCTTTACAATTTCATGCCTCACAGCAGGATTAACCGCCATAGGCAAACCCGCGACAGT
>JAISFK010000158.1 GCA_031263625.1 Clostridiales bacterium | reverse complement strand
GGCAGGCCGCTGCCGTCGCTGCTGCTGCTCGACATCATGCTGCCCGGCGACGACGGCATCAACATTCTCAGGCGGATCAGGGCGGGGGCGCTCACGAGGTCGCTGCCCGTCATCATGCTCACGGCGAAAAATTCCGAGTACGACAGGATCAGGGGATTGGATTTGGGCGCGGACGACTACGTGACGAAGCCGTTTTCCGTGATGGAGGTCATATCCCGCGTGAAGGCCGTGCTGCGCAGGAGCGCTGGGGCGATCGGGGCAGTCGGGGGCGCTGCGGGCGCCATGGGCGAGGGCGGCGCGGCGGGATGGCTAGGCGCGAGCGCCATGGGCGCGGCAGACGGAGCGAGCGCGGCGAGCGCGGCCGAGGGGCTGGCGGCCGGCGGGACAACCGTGCCAGCGGATTCGGGCGGCGCAGGCCCAGGCGGGGCGGCAGGGCTGGGCGCGACTGGGGGCTCAGGCTCGGCAACGGGCGTGGCGGTTGGCTCCGCTCCGGCAACGGGCGCTGCGTTTGGCACTGCCCCGGCCATGGGCGCGGGCGGCGCGGCGGGGTGGCCAGGCGCCGGCAATGCGGGCGCAGCAGACGGAGCGGGCGCGGCGGGCGCGGCGCCGAGCGCGGGCCCAGAATCGGCAACGGGCGCTGCGGCGGGCGCGTTTCTGGGCGCGGCCCAGAGCCCGCACCAGAGTTTGGCCCAGGGCCTGGCTCCGTCCTCTATTCCGGGCGCTGGCGCGGGCGCGAGCCCGGAGCAGGGCGCGCCTGAGCGCGAGGCGGCCCTCTCCGTCGGAAACCTCCTGCTGCAGCGCGACAGGCGCACCGTCCGCGCCGACGGCGCCGAAGTCGCGCTGACGTACAAGGAATTCGAGCTGCTGCACTACCTCATGGCGAACGAGGGCATTGTCGTGAGCCGCGACAAGCTCCTGAGCAAAATCTGGGGCTTCGACTACGCCGGGGAGACGCGCACGGTGGACATGCACATCAAATCGCTGAGGCAGAAGCTCGGCGCGTCCGGCGCGCTGATCAAGACCGTGCGCAACGTGGGCTACAAGATTGGGGGCTGAGTGTTGAAGAAGCGCATTTTTACGAGCATGGCGCTGGTGTCCGGCCTGATCGCGCTGCTGGTGTCGGCGGCCATGTGCTTTATTTTTTACGGCAGGCTGTCGGACTACGCATGGAGCGAAACGAAAAAATACGCGCAGGCGTATGGCGCGGCGGCTTCCGCCGATGCGGCGATCGCGGAGGTGTCCGCCGTCCGCGACAGGGATCTGCGCTTCACGGTCATAGGCCCCGGCGGGGACGTCCTGTACGACACCGCCGCGCCCGCCGAAACGCTGCCCAGCCACGCGGACCGCAAGGAGTTCGCGGAGGCCATAGCGCTCGCGGAGGGCAAGGATCGGCGGATTTCGGACACGCTGCGGCGGGAGACGTACTATTACGCGGTCAGACTGCGGGACGGCAGCGTGCTGCGCGCGGGCATGACGCAGGACAGCATCTTCGCGATATTCAGCGGCGTGCTGCCCGTCAGCGCGTTTTTCGCCCTCGCCGTGTGCGCGCTGGGGTATGTCATGGCGGGGCGCGTCGCGAGCGGGATCGTGAAGCCGCTCGACCTGCTGGGCGGCGGCGCGCTGGAGTCGCAGCAGATCGTCGCCGCGCCATACGACGAGCTGTCGCCGTTCGTGCGCACGATCAAGCGGCAGAGGGAGTACATAGCCTGCCAGCTCGCCGAGCTGCGGCGGCGGACGGACACGATCGACGCGATCATGGACAGCATGCAGGAGGGGCTGATCATCGTGAACGCCTACGGCGTCGCCGTTTCGGCGAACAGGAGCGCGCTTCGCCTGCTCGGGGCCGAGGCGCCGATGGACGGGCGCAGCGCGCTGGACCTGCTGCGCGACATCAACCTCATCAAGCGGATGCGCGCGGCGCTCGCCGGGGAGCGCGGCGAGATGGACTGGGCTCGCTCCGGCGTCACGTACCGCGTGTACTTCAGCCCGGCGGGCGGCGAAGCGAACGGCGCGGCGGCTGAGGACGGCAACGCGGTGGTGGGCGGCATGGCCGGCGGCAAAGCGATCAGCGCGGCGGCGAGCGGCGCCGGGTCAAATAGTAGCGGCACCTTGCCTGGCGCGGCTGGCGGCGCTGTCGCGGGCGGCGTTGCTTCGGCCGGCGCGGCGAATGGCGCGGCTGTTGCGGCCGCCTCGCCAAGCGGCGCGGGCGCCACTGGCGGCGCCAGCATCGGCACCGGCGCGGGGGCCAGGGGCGGCGGCGCCATCATCATATTCATGGACATAACCGAGAAAGCCGAGGCCGAGCGGCTGCGGCGCGAGTTTTCCGCCAACGTGTCGCACGAGCTGAAGACGCCCCTCACGAGCATAAGCGGCTACGCGGAGATCATCTGCGGCGGCCTTTGCGCCAGCGAGGGCGACGCGCGCTCGTTTGCGGGAAAGATCGGGGACGAGGCCGCGAGGCTGATGTCGCTGGTCAACGACATTCTGATCATGTCGGAGCTGGACGAGATGGGCGCGGCCTGCGGCGCCGCGCCGCGCGGCGACGGCGGCGGCGGCAACCCGGCCGGGGGCGGCATGTCCGCGTATGGCCTGCTCGAGGACGTGGACGTGCTCGCCGTGGCGCAGGAGGCGGCCCAGTCGCTTGCCGCGAAAGCGCGGGACGGCGGCGTGAGCGTGAGCGCGCGGCGCGCAGGCGGCCCTGGCGAGCATAGCGGGCCTAGCGGGCTCAGCAGATCTGGCGATTCCGGAGGGCGCGGCGGGCCTGACGAGCACAGCGGCAGAGGGCTCAGCGGCTCCGGCGATTCCGCCGGCCCCGGCAGGGCTGGCGAGCGTAGCGACAGCGGTTCCAGCGGATCTGGCGATTCCGGCGGGCGCGGCGGGCCTGACGAGCACAGCGGCAGCGGGTTCAGCGGAACCGGCGATTCTGCCGGCCCCGGCAGGGCTGGCGAGCGCAGCGGCAGCGGGTTCAGCGGATCCGGCGATTCCGCCGGTCCCGGCAGGGCTGGCGAGCGCAGCGGGCCTGCCGATTCCAGCGATTCCAGCGTTTCTGGCGATTGCGACGGTTCCGGCAATTCCGGCGCTTCCGACGGTTCCGACGCTTCCGGCGGTTCCGGCGCGGAGGGCGCCGCCGCGGGCGCGGCGAATCCCGCGAGCCCTGCAAGCGCCGACGCTGCCGCATCGCGCGCGGTGGACGCCCAAGCTTGCGCCGCGAGCCTCGCGAGCGCCAATGCGAGCGCCGGAGCGGGCGCCGGCCCCTCCCCAAGCGCCAGCGCCGCCGGCACCGCAGTCCGCGCCAACCGGCTCATGATGTTCGAGCTGCTGCACAACCTCGTCGATAACGCCATAAAGTACAACAGGCCGGGCGGCGAAGTGGAAGTCCGCGTAGCCGAGGCCGGAGGCCGAGTGTCGGTTTCCGTGTCCGACACCGGGATCGGCATCCCCGGCGAGGCGCAGGAGCGCGTGTTCGAGCGGTTTTACCGCGTGGACAAGTCCCGCTCGCGCAAGACGGGCGGCACGGGGCTGGGGCTGGCCATAGTGAAGCACATCGCGCAGGCGCACGGGGCGTCCGTGAGCCTCAAGAGCAAGCTGGGCGAGGGCACGACCGTGACCGTGGAGTTTCCCGCCCCGCCGCCG
>JAISFK010000143.1 GCA_031263625.1 Clostridiales bacterium | reverse complement strand
CCCTGCTTCTCCCATTCTGCGGCAAGCCCCAAGTCTATAAGCGCCTCGCGCAAGCCCTGTGTCATTATCATTTCGCGCACCTCCCGCAATGTTTTCGGATTCGCCGCCAGTATTACGTTCAAGAACGCCGGCCGCCGTTTGTACACCGTGCGCTCCATGGACACGCGCAGCAGCTTTTCCATATCGGACGCGTTCAAATCTGCGCGCAGGCTCCCCAGCCAGATAGCTTCCTCGCCGCCCAGCTTCGGGCTCACTATCACCTGTATCGGGACAACGCCGCCCGTTACGTAGTGTATTCCAGGATACTTTTCTTCAACCGCATAGCCCAAGCGCTCCGTGCAATAGCCGAGCAGCGCTTTCGGATGGGACGCCACGACGAACGACAGCGTTATGTCTAAAATATCCGCCTTGCTCTCGACGGCGTACAGCCACACGTAGGCGCAGCTTTTCTGAAAGTCGCTGACCGACGCGTAGTCTCCGGGGCTTTTGTACTCGAAGATGTTGTGCCCTCTGAAAATGCGTCCGGTGCCCGTGTCCACGACGAGCTCAGGACGCTTTTTTATCACGAGTATGTCTATCCGCAGCGGTTCCTTCGCCAGCTGAAATTCGGAATTGAACTCCAGCCCGTCGCTGTATTTGATGTAGTTCTCCCGCAAGCCCTCGGCGAAGCCGGGGTGCCAGCTTATCGGTTCGTTGTCCACGCGCTCACCCGCCTCTGTAAGATTATTATATATGATGCCGCGCCGGCCTGCAAGCGTCACTCACCGCCTCTATTCTTTTATCCTTTATCCTTTATCTTTCTATACATTACTATTTGGCCATATATACTCGTGTTCGATTGGAAATTCCGACCGCAATTTGCGGTCGGACAGAGGAAACGAGTATTACTGACTCGCGTTAACGGAAAATTCAAATGCTCGTCAGTATAGAACGCCGTTTTTTTCCGAAGAGCTCTTTGGCCAACAGAGCGATTCCGTAAACCAGCAGCGCAATCATGGAAAACATGCCAGAATCTCCTTTCCGATTCAAAGAAGCCATGAAAAGCCGACCTGCCCGATCTTGGGCGACTCGCCCGTCACTCGCCGTCCGTCTCGGAGGGGTCTTTGGGATCGGGCGGCGGCGCCTGCGGGCGGCGGGGGCGCTCGCCAAAGCCCCGGCCGTCGGGGGCGGGGCCGCCATATTCGGGGGCAAAGCGATCCTCGCCGCCCATGCAGCCGGGAGCGGAGCCGTGCATGAACATGCCGAGGCCGCCGAAAAAGCCCTCGCCGTGCCGGTCGCAGCCGCCGTGGCCTCCAAAACCGCCGTGGTGGCCGAACCCGCCGTGGTGCCCAAAGCCGCCGTGCCGGCCGAAACCGCCGCGCATGGCCATCATGCGCTCAAACAGCTCGTTGCCCATGCGGGCGCGCGCCGCCCTCATCCAGTTCTCCATGTCCTCGTCGTCCGCTTCCGTGCCGAGCCGGGCCTCCAGGGCGGCGATGACGCGGTCGAGGCAGTCGCCGAACAGCGCCAGCTCGTCCGGGCTGAGGCAGTCAAATATGTCGGAATAGTCCGTGTCTTCCTGGCGCGCGGTCCGGCCTTTTTCGGTGAGCGTCACCATCATCACGCGCCGGTCGGCCTCCGACGGCACGCGCTCGACGAATCCGGCCCTTTCCAGCTTGTTCAGCAGCTCGTTCAGGGACTGCTGCCGAATCCCCAGCAGGTATGACAGATCCTTCGTGCTGATCTCCGGCTGCATTTTCAGTATGGCGAGCACCCGGCCCTGGCCCCGCGTGGGGTCGGCAAAAGGGCCGCGTTCGGATAGGTTTTGCATGTGGCAGCGCCCCAGCAGCCATTGCAGGCGGGACAGCTTTTCGTAGAGCTCGGCGTACTTGCTTTCGCATTTGCGTTCCATTGTAAATCCTCCAGCGCATTTTTATACAGGCACCTTATGATTTATATTATACAGGTGCCTGTATGGTCTGTCAAGAGGTTTTTTACAAGTACCTGTAAATAATTTTGGTCATGATTTCGGCCGCGATTTTGGGCGCGCCTGCATGCTGGCGGGCGCTAGGGCATGGCGGCGCCGGGCGAGGCGTTCAGCGTCAGCGGCGAGAACTCGCCGGCCGCAAACTTGCCGTGCGCGGCGCAGGCGACCATCGCAGCGTTGTCCGTGCACAGCTGCGGCGGCGGGCAGTAGAGCGCGACGCCGGGCAGCTTGGCCGCTTCCTCGGCAAACCTCGCCCTGAGCAGGCTGTTGGCTGCCACGCCGCCCGCCAGGACGATCCTGCCCGTGCGGTTTTCCATTTCGGCGCGGATCGTGTTGTCCACGAGCGCGTCCACGATCGCCTTTTGAAAGCCGGCAAAAAAATCCCTCATAAACGCCGGCGGCAGCCCGTAGCCCAGGTCGCCGCACAGGCCGCCGCCCGGCGGATCCGCCGCAGGCGGCCGGGGGGCGCCGGGCACATGGCCCGTTTCGGGCGATGGCGGGCGCGCGGCGCTCGGCACTGGCGTGGCGGCGCCCCCCCCCGCAATCGGCGCGGAAGCCGTAAGCGCAGGCGGGGCAGGCGCATGGGGCTGCGCGGCGCCCGGCTCGGCGCGTGCGCCGTCTGGCGCCGAGCCGGCCCATGCCCCCACTGCGATCGGCGCGAGCGCGAGCTTCTGCCGCTCCCTGTTGAGGCAGTTCAGCGCGGCGGTCTTGACGCCGCTGAAGCTGAAATCATACGGGCCGTCCGCGAAGCGCGCCCTCGGAAAGCGGATGGCGTCCGGGTCGCCGCCGCGCGCCGCCGCGTCCATCCTCGGCCCGCCGGGATACCCGAGCCCCGCCGCCCGCGCCACTTTGTCAAAAGCCTCCCCGGCGGCGTCGTCGCGCGTGCGCCCCATCAGCTCGAACGTGCGGCGATCCCTCACCCTGTAAATGTGGCTGTGCCCGCCCGACACCGCCAGCGCCGTGAAGGGCGGCTCCAAATCCCCAAATTCAAGGTAGTTCGCGCAGATGTGGGCGCAGACGTGGTGAACGCCGATCAGCGGCTTGCCCGCCGCGAGAGCCAGCCCCTTCGCGGCGGACAGCCCTACGAGCAAAGCGCCGGCCAGCCCCGGCCCATACGTCACCGCTATCGCGTCCACGCCTCCCAGCTCCATCCCGGCCCTCGCGAGCGCCTCGCCGATCACGGGGATGATCGCCTCGACGTGCCTGCGCGACGCGATCTCCGGGACTACGCCGCCATAGGCGGCGTGCTCGTCCATCTGCGAGAAAACGACGCTCGACAGCAGGCGCCGGCCGTCCATGACGACGGCGGCCGACGTTTCGTCGCAGCTTGTTTCAATTCCCAGTATGCATGACGATGCGCGCGGCGACACATATGACGACACTTTAGCCCGCCTCAAAAAAACACGCCGAACCACAGCTGGTCGGCGAGCACCAAAAGCCCGAGGGCGAGCACATACGCGGCGAACCACGACAGGCTGATCTTTTTGATCATGGACAGCATGAATTTCGCCGCGAACAGGCCCGTCACCATGGCGGCGACGGCGCCGATCAGCATCTCGCGCGGCGGCGCGCCCGCATACGAGCCGCCCGAAACGGCGACGATGATTTTCAGCGCGTCCAGGGCGACTGCCATGAGCGTCACGGGGATCGCCATCAGAAATGCGTACTCGATCGCGGCTTCCCTGCCCAGCCCGCTCAGCAGGCCGCCCGCGATCGTGCTGCCCGATCTCGATATGGCCGGCACTATGGCAATGCCCTGGGCGACGCCGACCGTCAGCGCGTCGCGCGGCCTGATCCCGTCCATGCCCCTGCCATCGCCCGTAGCGCCGGCATCTTCGCGCGCGGCGCCCGCGCCAGCAGCCGCGCCCGCAGCTGCGCTCGCGCCCGTAGCCGCGCCGCCTTTCCTGCTTCGCCTCTCCGCGTACCACAGCAGCGCGGCCGTGAAGACAAAGCCGATGCCCAGGCTCGCCCCCGATTCAAACAAGCCCTCCAGCAAGCCGTTGAACACCAGCGCGATGGCGACAGTGGGCACGGTGCCGAGCGCGACCATCTTAGGCACATGGCCGAGCGGGTGGCGAACGTAGCGCATGATTTTTTCCCGCATCACTATGAGCAGCGACACGAGCGTCCCAAGATGCACGACAATGTCAAACGACATCGCGCCCTCGCTGATTCCGAATATCTTCTGCAAGAGCACCAGATGGCCGGAGCTGCTGATCGGCAGAAACTCGCCCAGCCCCTGCACAATCCCCAGTATCAGCGCCTGCAATGCTGTCAAAGCGCAAATCCCTCCCTTAAAGCGGGCTGCCGCCCGCAAACCCAAGTCGGAACGGGAAAGCGCGGTTTCCCCGTTCCTCACGGGCGCGATGCGCCCGCGCCGCGCTCATCCGCGCGGCGTTGCTAACGCACAGGCGCTGGCTTTTTGCTATCTGCTACGGTTTTGTGCCTGTAAGTTAGTAAGCGGGCCGCCACCCGCTCTATCTCTATCTCTATCTATATCTCCATGATTATCGGCAGTATCACGGGCCGCCGCTTCAGCTTGTCGAATATGTAGTCGCGCAGTTCCTCGCGGATCAGCGATTTCATGCCGCTCCAGTTTTTCCTGCCGTTGGGCTCAATTTTCAAAAGCGACTTCTTGACGATATCGCGCGCGCCGTCCATGATGTTCTCCGACTCGCGGACGTACACGAACCCGCGCGATATGATGTCCGGCCCGGACAGTATGCCGCCGCTCTCCTTGTCGCACGTGATCACGACGACGATCAGCCCGTCCTGCGACAGGAGCTTCCTGTCGCGGAGCACGATGCTGCCGACGTCGCCGACGCCCAGCCCGTCAACCAGAACCCTGCCCGACACGACGGTGCCGCCCAGTTTGGCGCTTCCGGCGGTCATCTCGAGAACCCTGCCGTTCTCCGATATGAAAATATTTTCCTCGGGCATGCCGAGCTTCTGCGCGAGGTTGGCGTGCTGCTGCAGATGGCGGTACTCGCCGTGCACGGGCATGAAGAACTGGGGCTTCACGAGGCTGTGAATGACCTTCAGCTCCTCCTGGCACGCATGCCCCGACACGTGCACGTCCTCGAGCGCGAGCGCCTCGTATATGACGTCGGCGCCTTTCTTGAACAGCTCGTCGATGACCTTGAACACGTATTTTTCGTTTCCGGGGATCGGGTTCGCCGATAAGATCACGATGTCGCCCTTCATGATCTCGACCTTGCGGTGATCCGACGTCGCAATCCTGGTCAGCGCGGACATTGGCTCGCCCTGGCTGCCCGTCATGATGAGCGTCAGCCTGTCGGGCGGGTACTTGTCCAGGTCGTTGACGTCGATGACAGTGTTGCCGGGGATATTCAGGTATCCAAGCTCTGTGGCCACATCGACGACGTTCAGCATGCTGCGCCCGCAGAAAACCACCTTGCGGTTGAACTTGACCGACGCGTTCACTATCTGCTGAATCCTGTGGACGTTGGACGAGAACGTGGCGACCAGTATGCGCCTGCCGTGCGCGCCCACGAATATGTGCTCATACGAGTCGCCGACCGTCCGCTCCGACATCGTGAAGCCCTTGCGCTCGGCGTTCGTGCTGTCGCACATCAGCAGCAGCACGCCCTCGCTGCCGAGCTGGGCAAAGCGCGCCAGGTCTATGGCCTCGCTCTCGATGGGCGTGTAGTCGATCTTGAAGTCGGCGGTGTGCACGATGAGCCCGACCGGCGTGCGGATGGCCAGGGCGACGGTGTCCGCGATGCTGTGCGTCGTGCGGATGAACTCGATCTCGAACGCGCCGAGCGTGATCGACTGGCCCTGCGTCACGGTCTGCATATGCACCTTGTCCTTGAGCCCGTGCTCCACGAGCTTGTTGCCCAGCAGGCCGAGCGTCAGCCGCGTCCCGAAGATTGGGACGTTCAAATCGCGGACGACGTAGGGGATTGCGCCGATATGGTCCTCATGCGCGTGCGTCAGTATTATGCCGCGCACCTTCTCCTTGTTCTTGACGAGATACGTCACGTCCGGGATGACCAGATCGACGCCAAGCATGTCGTCCTCCGGGAACGCAAGCCCGCAGTCAACGACGATGATCTCGTCGCCGTACTCAAACGCGGTTATGTTTTTCCCTATTTCCTGCAGCCCGCCAAGCGGGATCACCTTTAGTTTCTTTTTGCTTCTTGCCACAAACAACAGTCCTCCAATCATTTAATAAATAATTCGTTCGCACGTTAATTCGCTCGCGCGCTTATACTGACGAGCATTTGAATTTACCATAAACGCGAGTCAGTAATACTCGTTTCCTCTGTCCGACCGCAAATTGCGGTCGGAATTTCCAATCGAACACGAGTATAATTCATTCGCGCACTATGTTTATTTGCGCATTTAGTTCATTCGCGCATTAAACTCATTGCGGATCGCTCCGAAGAGCGTCCGCGGCAGCTCCAAAGAGCGTCCACGGCAACTCCGGCGGCGGCGCCGAGCGCAGTGACACGATCTCGCGCTTTGCCGGATGCTCAAATTCCAGGCGCGCGGCCCACAGCGCCGGCCACTGCAGCGGCTGCCTCTCCCGCGCGATGAAGGCCGCGCCCGAACGCCCGGCCGCGCCCAGGCCGCGCTGCGCGACGCCGGCAATGCTCCCGCCGCGCTCGGTGCAGTTGCGCTCCAAAAAGCCGCGCCCCGCGCCCCTTTCGCTACCGTCTCTTTCGCTACCGCCTCGCCCCGCGCCCTCTTCGCTCCTGCCATGTTCCATGCAGCCGCGCACGTCGCGGCTTTCGTTCCCGCCGCGCCCTGCGCCCGTCCCGCCCGCGCCGTCCCTGCCCGTCCGGCAACCGCTATCCCTGCTCGCCCGATAGCCGCCGTCCCTGCCGTATTTTCTGTCCCCGGCCACAGGATGCCCGACAAACGCGAACTGCGCCCTTATCTGGTGCGGCCTGCCGGTGATCAGGCTGATCTCGACGAGCGACATGTCGTCTGCCGCGGCGTACTCAAGCGTTTCGTACACGAGCGCGGCCACATTCTCCGGCAGGGCCGCGCCGCGTGGATCGCCGCCGCTCAAAATAGCGTTGCTCGGCGCCGCGCCGCTTAAAGCCGAGTCGGGCAGTCCCGCGCCCGGAGCGCCGCCGCGCCGCGCACCCGCGCCGCTATCGCCCGACATGCGCCTGCCGCCGACGTCCCGCCGCCCCGCGCCGCCCGACGCGCCAAGCGAGTTCATATCCTGCTCGCCGCTCCCATCCCGCCGCTCTGCGCCGCCCGGCGCGCTGAACGGGCCCATGCCCGGCGCGCCGCCGGGGCAGTTGCGCACCGTCACCATGTTGGCGCCGGCATCCTTTGTTATTATGTGCTCCAGCCGCACGGGGGCGCCGAGCGGCGTGGCGCCGCGCACGGCCGCGATGTAGGTCTTGCGGACGCGCCGCTCCCGGATCTGCTCGCTCAGCCTGGCGGCCGCCTTGGAAGTCCTCGCGAACGCCATAATGCCGCCGACCGGCCTGTCAAGCCTGTGCACAAGCCCAAGATAGACGTTTCCGGGCTTGCCGTACCGCGCCTTGATATATCGCTTCAGCAGCGAGAGCATGTCCGAATCGCCCGTGCTGTCGGCCTGCGAGAGGATGCCCGGCGGCTTAACGGCGCAAATGACATGGTTGTCCTCGTATAAAATATCTATATAATCTAAAATATCTATATCATCCAAACCTGTATCTTCCAACCTTCAAACCCGCATCTTCCAGCTTTCAAACTCGCATCTCCCGAGGGCCCTATGCTTCCCAAGGCACTACTCCCAAGTCCTGCGCCTCTCAAGCCTCATGCCTCCCAAGGACCTATGCTTCCCAATCCCTCATTGTGCCTCCAAAACCCTACGTATCTCAAGCCCTACGCCTCTCAAGCCTCATGCCTCCCAAGGGCTTATTCTTCCCAATCCCTTATTGTGCCTCCCAAACCTTTACGCCTCCCACCTCGCGAAGCAGCCGCACGGCAGCGCGATCCCGCGCATGGAGGCCGCCAGCCCGAGCTCCCCGCTTGCGACGCGCCCGCCGAGCCTGCTGGCGATGGCGACGGACAGAATATTGCCCAGCGAGGTAGGGGAGATGCCCGCAGCGTAGGCGTTTATGAGGAAAAAGATCGGCTCGCCCGACAGCGCCGACGCGCACAGCTCAGCCAGCTCGCAAAGGCTCCGCTCCGGCTTCCAGAGCTCGCCGCCCGGCCCCCGGCCATAGGCTGGCGGATCCATTATCACGGCGTCGTAGCGGTTGCCGCGCTTTATTTCCCTCCTGACGAACTTAACCGCGTCGTCCACGATGTAGCGGACGCGATCGCGCGGCAGCCCGGAGAGCGCCGCGTTGTCCTTGGCCTTTGCGATCATGCCGCGCGCCGCGTCCACATGCGTGACGGTCGCGCCGGCCGCCGCAACCGCCACCGTCGCCCCGCCAGTGTACGCAAACAGGTTCAGCAGGCGCACGCCGCCGCGCCCGGCCGCCTCGCGGGCCGCCGCGGCCGCCGCTATCCGTGGCGCCGCCCAGTCCCAGTTGGCCGCCTGCTCCGGAAAGATGCCCGTATGCTTGAACTGCATCAGCTGGACGTAAAAGCGCAGGCTCCCATAGCCCACCGTCCACCTGTCCGGCACGTCGCGCAGCCGCTCCCAGCCACCGCCGCCCGTCGCGGAGCGATGGTAGACGGCGTCCGCCGCGCGCCATTTGGCGCCGTTCTTGTCGGCCGGCCAAATCGCCTGGGGATCGGGCCGCCTCAAGACATAGCCGCCCCACCGCTCAAGCTTTTCGCCATAGCCCGAATCAATAAGCTCAAAATCCTTCCACCCGCCGGCCAACAGCATTTAACCGCCCCATGCGCCCGAGCAAGGCCGGCCCGGCCGCGCAACGGCGCGGCAACCGAACGCGCCGCCCGGCCCCGCAGCCGCGCGCACAGGCAAACGCGCAGACGGGCCGGCGCAAAACCAAACGCCGCGTCCGCCCAATGTCTGGCTGGCTTGGCAATAGCGCAATTACATAAAAATAAAGCCTGGTATTTAACCAGACTGCGTTAGTGGGCAATGAGGGGCTCGAACCCCCGACTTTCACCACGTCAAGATGACACTCTACCAGCTGAGTTAATTGCCCGAAATATATCAAACATTTATCAAGCAAATCCATCTTAGCACAGTCCGTTTAAAAAATCAACAAAAAAAATGACAAAAATGAAAACGGGACCGTGACCCGGAACCGTGACACGGGGACTGAGCACGGCACGGGAACTGGGGTTGCTGGTTGCTGAATATACAGGCAAAAGTTTGATATTGATGTTCAGCGCCAAATATGATAAAAATATAGAAAACGCAAAGCCGGAGGCAGATGATGGAAGACAAAGCTGTAATAAAAATACTCGCGAAATTTGAAAAGATGGAGGAGCGGTTCGACAGGATTGACGCGCGACTTGACGGGATCGACTGGCGGCTTGACGGGATCGACGGGCGGCTCAAT
>JAISFK010000114.1 GCA_031263625.1 Clostridiales bacterium | reverse complement strand
GCCGCGCATGGCATGGGCGCCGCAGATTTTGGCGCGGCCGTATTCATCGCGCTCACGGCGATGTGGCAGGGCGGGTTTTCGGACATGGCCTGGTGCGTTTCCGGGGCGGTTTTCGCGGGATATGCCGTGTTTGCCGCGAAAAAGCTTCCGCCGAGGCCCGTGGCGATCCTGTTCGCGTCGTTGCTCTTGCTCTATGCGGTCTCCGCGCTCATGCACGGGGCGCACTTTGAAAGCTCGGCGCAAGTCGTGAGGCTGGCTGCGGCGCTTCTCGCGTTTGCGGCGCTTCATAATATGAGACGCCTGAACATCGCCGCAGTCGTCGTTTTGTCGGGAGCCCTTGCGGCGGCGGTGGGGCTCGCGGCGTTCTTTGGCGTGATACGCCTGCCGGAAGCCAGTTTTGAGGGAAGATTTCAGGGAACGTTCCACTATGCCAACGCCGCCGGAATTTTCTTCGCCGTGTGCGCTTTCATGGCCAGGACGGGGTTGCGGTCGCGCCAAAAGCACGTCGCGTTTCTGTTTGAAGCCATGCTGCTGCTCACGCAGTCAGTCGGCGCGATCGCGACGTATGTCCTCGCGTGGCTGCTCAGCCTGTTTGCCGGCGGGCGGCGCAAGGCGTTTTTCGCGCTGCTGGGCGCGTCCGCGTGCGGAGGCGCCGCGTTGCTGTACGTCAGGGGGGCGGGCCAGATAGCGGCGTCGTACCTCGACCGCATGATCCAGATTTCAGACGGGGCCGGAGTCATGCTTCGCGCCCCGCTCGGCATCGGGCCGGGGCTGTGGGGGCTGCGCGTGCTGGAGCTTCAGTCCGCGTTCTACAGCTCGGCGAAAATGCACAGCTATATCATCGAAATGGGCGTGGACGCGGGCCTGCTGGCTGTCGCGGCATTTGTCGCGCTCGTCGCTGTCTGGGCGGGGAGGATCCGCGAATCCGGGCTGCTCCCGCGCCACATCGCCGCCATGATGCTGCTGTTCCATGGCCTGGTCGATATAACCCTGGGATTCCTTACGCTGGCCTTTCTGCTGATTCTGCTCGCCGTCCCGGACTTTCCGGACGGAATGGCGCTCGGCAGGCGCCCGCGGCTCGCGGGCGGGGCGGCGGCCGCCATATTCTGCGGGTTCATGGCGATCCAGGCGGGCTCGCGGAATCTTGCGGCGTGGGAAAGCCAGCCTGTCGCCCCCGAAAGCGTGATCGCGGAGTACGCGGGCGACAGCCTCGTAACGGCGCTGGACGAGTACCGCTATGCCAAGGCGCTGCTGTATCTCGGCAGGCGCGCCGAGGCCGCCGATTCGGCGATCCGCTGCATACGGCTAGCGCGGTATCTGCCGGACGGGTACGAGCTGCTGGATTCCATTCTTATTGGGATGGCGGCGGGCGAGGCCGAAAAGTACAGCGCCCAGGCCGGGGAAATACGCGCTGAGGCGGAGCGGACGGAGCACCCGCTGTACAAATACCTTTCAAAGTACAAGAACGCCGGCGCCGACCGATGAATGCAAAATAATGTGGGCAGGGAAATGCAGGAAGGCAAATGCGGAAAGGCAAATGCAGGAAGGCAAATGAAGGAAGAAAAATCAGGATAGGAAATAGGAGGGAAGCGCGCATGAAAAAAACCAGATCTTTTGTTTTCGCAGCTATTTCCACAGTTTTGACCGTCGCACTGCTGCTCGGGCTTGTCCCGGCGAGCGTGGTGGCGGAGGCCTCGGAGTATGCGTTTCGGGTGTTCGTCGAGCCGCAGTATCGCGAATATGTGTACGGATACAGAGGCAGCCAGGCCGGGATTGTCTATGCCGGGGAGTTTCACGGCGAAATGGCCGTAGCCCACCACACTGAGTGGATTAGCGGGAGCGGCCGCGGGTACGTATACAAAAATGGCTACTATAGCCTGGAGAAAGCCGCGCAAGACATAGCCGACCCGTTCATATGGCCGGCTTTTGACGGCTTTGCGGCGACCGGCCCCGGCGATTTTGACCCTGAGAGCGGGCTTGCGAGAACGGGCCTGATCAAAGGCGAATACCCCAACAGCGTCCGCGACGAATGTTTTGTTGACAGGGCCGGCGAAAGGGTGGACGTCCAAATACCGGACAGCGGCCCGGGAGAGGCGTACAGCGGGTTTGAGATCGTGCCCGACAGCGAGTTCCGCGACGGCCGGCTGCTGATAAGCAAGGACAACGGCGACGGCTCCAGTTCATATGCGTTTCTCAGATATTCCGACGGAGCCGCCCGGATCGCCGAGGGGCTGGGCAAGGACGAGCTGGCCGATTACTGGAGCGCCGAGCCGTTCAGCGGCGGGTACGCGAGGCTGGAAAAGCGGATTGACAGGGGCGGCGGCGTCTACGATTTGGAATACTACTACATAGACGCGGCGGGGGAGCTGGCCGACGGCGTGTACGCGGCTGCGGACGAGCCGCCGGCAGTCGAGCAGGGGTATCCCAACAACATAACATGGGACGCGTGGGAGACCGGGCGCGATAACGGCGTCAGGCCCCGTTTCTCGGGCCTGCGGGATTTCAAGGACGCGGACGGCAACGACATAGCGCTGCCTGAGGGCTACAGCTATACCGACCGGTTTGTCTATAGCAGCTATCATGACGGCTACGTGTGGGTGTCGGACAAGCAGGATACCAACAATCCCAAACTGGGGATCCTTAAGCTCCCCGATCCGCCGAGCGAACCCGCCGAACCCGCCCCGGTCGGCAGCGACGCGTCTCTGGCGAGCCTGACGGTCAGCGTCGGGACGCTCTTGCCGGCGTTCGCGCCGGACATTGCGAGCTATGCCGTGTCCGTGGGCTATCCCGACGACAGCATCGTCATAACCGCCGTGGCGGCGGATCCAAAGGCCACCGTATCCGGCGGCGGGGAAAAGAGCCTGGCGGTCGGCCAGAACCCGTTCGAGATTGTCGTCACCGCCGAGGACGGCTCGACGACAATGGTTTATGCCGTCGTCGTGACCCGCGCCCCGTACACGGACGATTCCGCCCCGCCAGCCCCGCCGGCCACGCCCGCGCCATCCGCCCCGCCCGCGACGGGCGGCGGTTCCGGCGGCTCAAGCGCTCCGTCGGCAATTACCCCGCAGGCGCAGCCGCCTGAGCCGACGCCGGAACCGAAGCCGGACGAGGGGATCGGCGCCAGCGCGGAGGGCATCGTCGTGGCAGATGCGTTTTCGCTGGGCGTATTGGTCCACTGGGAGCCGTCAGGCAGCCCTCGCGGCTACAACATCTACCGCTCCACGGCCAAGGGCAAGCAGGGAGGCAGAATAAACGCCAGGCCGGTTTTCGGCGGCGGATACGTGGACTTGGACGTGGAGCCGAACACGACGTACTGGTACACAGTTTGCGCGATCATGGCGAGCGGCGGCGCAAGCGGCGACAGCGCCAAGGACAGGCCCATAGCCGGGGGGATGCAGGCCAAGGCGACGACCGGGGCCATCTCCGACATGGAGGGCAGATTCGGGTTTGTCATAATGCAGGTCGGCAACGAGATAATGAGCGTCAACGGCGAGCTGGAGGAAATCGATCCCGGCCGGGGCACGGTGCCGCTTGTGAAAAACATGCGGACGCTGCTGCCAATCAGAGCGCTCGTCGAGGCGATGGGCGGGAGCGCCGAATGGGACAACGGCGAGCGCAAGGTGTCGCTGTCCGTGCTCGGGCACTATCTTGAGCTGTGGATCGGGCGCACGGACATTGTGGCGGACGGGCTGAGCAAGCCCATGGACGTGGCGCCGGAGCTCGCCAACGAGCGGACAATGCTGCCGCTGCGCTTCGTGTCGGAGAACGCGGGCTGCATAGTCGAATGGTTCGGCTCGACGCAGGAGGCGGTCGTCATCTATCCGCTGCCGGAGGACTGAGCGGCCACTAAAGCGCGATTTCAGGCGTGCTCAAAGGCCGCGCGCTGGCCGTTTGAACTGAAAACGGCCAGCGCGAAAAAGCCGGGCGCAGCGAAAAATCAAGGTAAAAATCAAGTGCGTGGATTCCGGGACAGGCCCGGAATGACGACCACGGAACGGTGGGGAACGGTTGCGGGCGGCGGGCGCAGTTTGCGCCAGCCGCCCAGCCGTTCAGCAGGCGCCAGCCGCCCGCAACTGGGATTGGCGACCGGAAATTGGCGGTTCTGACGTTCAGCTGATTTGCGTCGGCTGTTTGCCGCCAGCCGTCCAGCTGTTCAGCAGGCGCCAGCCGCCCGCAACTGTTTATACTCGTGTTCGATTGGAAATTCCGACCGCAATTTGCGGTCGGACAGAGGAAACGAGTATTGCTGACTCGCGTTCACGGTAAATTCAAATGCTCGTCAGTATAGCTATCTATCAGTTGCATTAGCTGTATCAGCTGTTCTGGAGCGCGGCTATGGCCGTGCCGGCCAGCACGCCGTTTGTCGCTTTCACGAACTCGCAGTATAGGCCGAGCCGCTCGTTTGTGAACGTGCGAATGTGGTAGTCCAGCTTGGGGCGCAGCAGCTTCGACTTGTAGAACGTCGTGCCGTCCGCCGTGACGCAGACCGGGAGGTTCGGGTTTTTGCCCTTGCCCGTCTTTCTCATGATGGCGGATATGTTGGCGGCCGCGAAGATGGCCGCGCGCTCGATCATCGCGTCGATCAGCCAGTACAGCGCCAGTGCCGCGCCGTCGTCGCCCCTGCAGCAGTTGGCCAGCGCGTTGTCGCCATACGGGTAGTACAGGAAGTCGTCGATCTCCCTGGCCGTCAGCTTTTCGACGCCCGCGAGCCTCGCCACGGCCTCGGAGCCCGCTGCGCCCGTTCCAGCGCCGCTCGCCCCAGTTGCGCCAGTTGCGTCCGTTCCAGCGCCGCCCGCCCCCGTTGCGCCAGTTGCGCCCGTTCCAGCGCCGCTCGCCCCCGCTGTCCCCGTTGCGCCCACATCCATTGCGCCCGCCCCCGCGCCGCCCGCGAGCCGCGCCCCCGCGCCGCCGCCGAACAGCCCGTCCGCAGCGGCCTGCCGAATGATCTCGGCGAGCAGCGGCCCCTGGTACGCGCCGGACATGGCCTTTTCAAACAGGTATTTGCCCCGGTCGTTCGTCTTGCCGTCGAGGCTGTCGTCAATCGGCCCCCTGGGCGCCTTGCTGAAATTGCCGGACTCAAGGTTTATGAGCATGAAGTCCTGCTCCGGCGCCGGCCCCCTCAGCTTGAGTATGTTCGCGGTTTCCTCCGCGTAGCATGTGTTCGTACCCGTGCCCAGGATCAGGCCAATGTAGCTGTCGAATGCCCTGTTGGGGAACGACGCCTTGCCGCCCAGCAACGTGGCCACCGTGTCGTTCAGCTGCACGATCGTCTTGTTGCTCTCGCCGCGCTTTGAGCGGATGGCGTCCAGAATCCCCTTGTTTATCAGCTCGCCTATCAGCCCGGCGACCTTTATCTCCTTGCTCATGGCGAGCACGCGGCCGTCCCTGTCCGGCTGGATGTCCGTCGGGTACGAGAAGCACAGCCCGATTTGGTCGCTCTTGTCCAGCAGCGGCTCGATGTACCCGTATATGGCGGAGAAAAAGGCCTCCTTGGATATCTCGCCGTATGATCCGGGCATGGGGTAGTTGTTGAAGTCCTCGATGACGCAGTTCATGGAGTCGTCGAAATGCACGACGGCCGTCCGAAAATTCGTGCCCCCGGCGTCGATGACGATGACCGGCCTGCCCGCCGGTATGTTTTCCTCAAGCTTGATGTACGTCGGGATCATCATCAGCGAGCTGCCGCCGCCGTATGAGGACAGGCCCTTTGCCATCTCGGCCTCAAAGACGTCGCACAGCCCGGCAATGTCTATGTCGCCGGGATACATGCCGTAAGACTTGAGGAATTGGGTTACTTTTGATTGCACGGGATCCATATGCCGCAAGCTCCCTTCGTTTTGCTATGCGCCCGCAGTGCGCCTGCTGTGGCGCCTGCCATGCGCCGCTCGTTATGCGCCGGCGCCTGCCATGCGCCATCGAGCGCAACAAATGCGCCGCGCCAGCGCCGCGCTGTGTCGTGTTGTCACCATTATACTGTTTTTTCGCCGCAAATTCCAGAGGCTATTTCAAAAGAATCAGGCTTGCTATCGTTGCCCTTGCTATCGTCCAAATCTACGCTTCCGCCGTCAACACCCGCCAACATATCCCTGATTTCCTGCATGGCGGCTTGCCGCTGCACAGGGTTTGCCGCTATTGCCGAAGATCTGGCGCCCCGATAAATCCTGAACGGTATGGCTTTTTCCAGAACCGCCTGCCTGACAAACACATTGACGGCTGTTGTGAGATTCATGCCCATATCGCTGAACAGTTTATCGGCTTGGGCCTTTAAGTCGCGATCAATTTTGATGTTCAGATTGGTTACTCCTGCCATTGACATCGCCTCATTTCTCTAAAGATATGCTTATCGTACTGCGATTTTAGTCCGTTGTCAACATGCTGGACGAAAACAACTTGACCCACAAGTTGACAGTCGCTGTAATTTTTGAGCATTTTTGACCGTACAGATACAAACCGATATTTGCCAAGGTCGCTAGGGCTGAGTCAAAGCCTTATTCCGACAGCCATTCTTCGAACGTGTCGGCGCGATTGGCGGCGACATGGGTCTTTTTCGCGTTGTTGTAGACAATTTTCGCGTTTGGGTATCTTATGCCAGGCGCTTTTTCAAGCGCGCGATAGCTCTTTTTGTAAAATTCCAAGGCCGTTGCGTAGTCGCCTTGGTCTTGGTATACGAGCGCGATATTGTTGTATGTGGTGGCGGTATCGGGATGTTCCGCCCCTAGCGCTTTTTCGCGGATGGCCAAAGCCTTCCGATACCACTCCAGGGCCATCGCGTACTCCCCTTGGTCTTTGTATACGCCTGCGATGTTGTTGTAGATGTCAGCGGTCAACGGATGATTCGCTCCCAGCACTTTTTCGCGGATGGCCAAAGCTTTCCGATACCACTCCAAGGCCATCGCGTATTCCCCTTGGCCTTGGTATACGGTAGCGATGTTGTTGCAGGTGGTAGCAGTCGATGGATGCTCCATTCCCAGCACCTTTTCGTCGATGGCCAAAGCCTTACGATGCCACTCCAGGGCCGTTGCGTAGTCACCTTGGTCTTTGTATACGACAGCGATATTGTTGTATGTGCTGGCGGTCGAGGGATGCTCCATCCCCAGCGCCTTTTCGCGGATGGCCAAAGCCTTCCGATACCACTACAAGGCCGTTGCGTAGTCACCTTGGTTTTGGTACACGAGCGCGATATTGTTGTATGTGTCAGCGGTAACGGGATGCCCCTTCCCCATCACTTTTTCGCGGATAGCCAAGGCCTTTCCATGCCACTCCAAGGCCTCCGCGTACTCCCCTTGGTCTTGGTATGCGAGCGCGATGTTGTTGTATGTGTCAGCGGTAACGGGATGCCCCTTCCTCATCACTTTTTCGCGGATAGCCAAGGCCTTTTTATGCCACTCCAAGGACACCGCGTGCTTCCCTTGGTCTTGGTATACGAGCGCGATGTTGTTGTAGATAGTAGCGGTATCGGGATTCTCCTTCCCCAGCGCTTTTTCGCTGATGGCCAAATCCTTCTGATACCACTCCAAGGCCGTTGCGTAGTCACCTTGGGCTTGGTATACGAGTGCGATATTGTTGTATATGGTGGCGGTATCGGGATACTCCGTCCCCGGCGCTTTTTCGCGGATAGCCAAGGCCTTCTCATACCACTCCAGAGCCGTTGCGTTGTCACCTTGGTCTTGGTATACGACAGCGATATTGTTGTATGTGGTGGCGGTCGATGGATCCTCCGTCCCCAGCACTTTTTCGTAGATGGCCAAAGCTTTTTTATACCACTCCAAGGCCACTGCGTACTCCCCCTGAGCTTGGTATACGCCAGCGATATTGTTGTATGTGGTGGCGAACGATGGATTCCCCGTCCCCAGCACTTTTTCGTAGATGGCCAAAGCTTTCTGGAGCCATTCAAGCGATTCGGCATACATCCCCTGTTTTTGAAGCCCTACCCCGGCTTCATTGTATATGCGAGCCACGCTTTGCAACGTCTCATCGTTGTTTTCAAGTGACTGTTCAGCATGTTGCGCGATCTCAAGCGCGTGGGGCAAGGTCAAAACAAACGCATCGAAATCCTCGCGGTCACTATATTTATAAGCGAAAACCTCATATGCCACCTCGAGGCAACAGCGTAGCCAAAATTTCTCATCGCCAAGGCTATCGCCAATAACCGCTTGGATGAGCCTGTGTACCGACAGCAAAGCGCCGTCATTTTTATCGCGGTCGGACAGTGTTGCCAGCGAGTGGTGGGCCAGTCTGTTGATCAGCTCATCATGCCCCGGCGCGTTGTCCGGGTTGAGCGCGTCGCAAAGAGGCGGAGGGAGCTTGTCGCGCCCGCCGATAAACATCCGCAGTGGGATGTCGTCCGGTGCGCAGTAGGCGCAGAGCATGAATAGCTGAACCGCTGCTTTCGACTGTTCCTCCTGCTCGATTTTTTTAAAGGTTATCAGCCAAGTGGTCAAGACGGTTTTCTCATAGTCAGTATCTAGCGAAGGCGTGTTCAGTACGCGCAATCCATGTTTGGCGCGCAAAAGCTTCAGATATTTCCAAGCCGCGTACTTGTTCTCGCGAATATATGACGCCGCTTGCTCCAAGGCGAGCGGCAGGAAACCAAGCGCAGTTGACAGCTTCATTGCATCATCCTTATTAATGCCATTGATGCGCTTCTTAAAAAACGCGACAGCGTCAGCAGAAGAGAATACCTCGGCGTTTAGTCGCTTGCCGATTACGCCTTGCAGGCGTTCGCGAGTATTTACAATGACATGCGCGCGTGAATTGCCGCGTGGCAGGTAATCCCGCAATTCGGGGCAACTCTCGGCGCTGTCGAAGATAAACAGGCAAGAGCCATGCTCCGCAAGCCAATTGCCGATAAACGAGCGGACGAGCACAAAATCATCCTTTAATGCCGTTTTCATACCGGCGACCCGCAAGGCGAACTCACGGAAATCGTCCTCCAAGCGCAATTTCGATTCGGCGTTGAAGTACCACACGCACTCATAGCTTGAGGCATTTTTATATGCATACTCTATGGCGGTTTGAGTTTTCCCAAAGCCTCCCTGGCCCGTGACAATCACTGTTGACGCTTTGCTCAATCCGAGCGAAATCCTTGAGAGCATGTCCTTGCGCCCTGTAAAGCGGATGTTTCTGTTGGGCAAATTATGTGTCGGGAAATTATCAATCGGCAAATCATTAATCGAAAAACCCGGAAACCCCGGTTCGCCAAGCGTGGCTTCGGCTGGCGGCGGCTGGGGTTCAGGCTCGTTGCGAGGGTGCGGCGGTTTAGCCGGTTCCGCCCTCTTTATCGCCAATTTTATGGGCGTTACCCCATCCAGCTTATTATGCAGGCTATCGTCGAAATGCCAGTCATGATTACCCCGCTCGGCATAGCTGTACGGTTTTATAGTGATGGTGTCGGCAGCGCAATCGTAATGGCC
>JAISFK010000096.1 GCA_031263625.1 Clostridiales bacterium | reverse complement strand
GGGTACGTGGACGACATCATAGAGCCGTCGCAGACGCGCGCCAGGCTGATCGGCGCGCTGGAAATGCTCGCGTCGAAGCGGGAGACGAGGCCGTCCAAGAAGCACGGCAACATCCCGCTGTAGAGGCGCTGCGGCGCCCGCGCTCCGGCGTTCGCGCGGCGGCGAGCCTGCGATATAGCATCAGGCGCGCCAGCGCCCGCGACATAGCCCCAGCGCTCCGGCGCTCCCGCAAAACACATGGCGCCTGCGGCGCAAAACTTTAAAAGGAATGGTCTTGACGATGAAAAAATACCTTATAAAAGTAAACGGAACCGCGTATGAAGTAGAGGTCGAGGAGCAGAAGGGCGGCGCCGGCGCGGTCGCGGCGGCCGCGCAGCCCGGCCCGGCGGCAGTTCCCGCTCCGGTGCCCGTCGCCGCTCCCGCTCCAGTCGCGGCGGCAACGGCCCCCGCGCCGGCGCCAAAGCCCGCCGCGCCGGCACCGGCCCCGGCCCAGAGCGCGGGCGCCCCGGCGGGCGCGACGCCCGTGACGTCGCCTATGCCCGGCACGATACTGAAAATACCAGTGAGCGTCGGCGAAGCGGTCAAGAGGGCGCAGCCCCTGGTGGTGCTGGAGGCCATGAAGATGGAGAACGACATTGTCGCCCCGGTGGACGGCACGGTGGCCTCCATAAACGTGGCGCCCGGCGACGCGGTCAACGCGGGCGACCTGCTGGCCTCGCTGAACTAGCGCGCGCGACTGGCGCCGAACCGGCGCTGGGCTGGCGCCGAGCATTGCGGTTCGCAGCCTGGCCTGGCCAATTTCCGCCAAATCGGCGCGCGAGCCGCTTTTTGCGCCATAACGCCATAACGCTATAACTTGCTAACTTGAAAAGGAATGTGCCAAAATGGTTAAAATTACCGAAACTGTGCTGAGAGACGCCCACCAGTCGCTCATTGCGACGCGCATGACGACGGACACGATGCTGCCGATACTGGGCGAGCTGGACAATGTCGGCTATGAGGCCCTCGAATGTTGGGGCGGCGCCACGTTCGACTCCTGCCTGCGCTTTTTGAACGAGGACCCGTGGGAGCGGCTGCGCAAGATACGCGCCGGCGTCAAAAAGACAAAGCTGCAGATGCTGCTGCGCGGCCAGAACCTGCTGGGCTACAAGCACTATGCCGACGACGTCGTGACGTACTTCGTGGAGAAAGCCGTGGCGAATGGCATAGACATAATCAGGATATTCGACGCCGTAAACGACATGCGCAACATCGAAACGGCGATAAAGGCGTGCAAGAAGGAGAAGGCGCACGCGCAGGGGACCATCTGCTACACGATCAGCCCCGTCCACAACACGGAGATATACGCCAAGGACGCGAAGCTGCTCAGGGAGATGGGCGCGGACTCCATCTGCATAAAGGACATGGCGGGGCTGCTCCTGCCGTATGAGGCGTACAATCTTGTCAAGGCGCTCAAGGAGGTCGGCCTGCCCATCGAGCTGCACACGCACTACACGAGCGGCGCCGCGTCCATGACGTACCTCAAGGCGATCGAGGCCGGGTGCGACATCGTGGACTGCGCGATATCGCCGCTGGCGCTCGGCACGTCGCAGCCGCCGACCGAGCCGCTGGTCGCCACGCTCAAGGGCACGCCATACGACACGGGGCTTGAGCTCGACGCGCTGAACAAGGTCGCGGACTACTTCAAGCCCATACGCGAGCAGTACATCGCGAGCGGGCTCCTGGACGCGAAGGTGATGGGCGTGGACGTGAACGCGCTGATATACCAGGTGCCCGGCGGCATGCTCTCCAACCTCGTGTCGCAGCTGAAGCAGGCGGGGAAGTCGGACCAGTTCGACGAGGTGCTGCGCGAGGTTCCCAGGGTGCGCGAGGACTTCGGCTACCCGCCGCTCGTGACGCCGACCAGCCAGATCGTGGGCACGCAGGCCGTCATGAACGTCGTCGCGGGCGAGCGCTACAAGATGGTGCCAAAGGAGTCGAAAGCGCTCGTGAAGGGCGAGTACGGCAGGACGCCGGCGCCAATCCCGCAGGCCGTGAAGGACATGATACTCAAGGGCGAGGAGACGATCACGTGCAGGCCGGCCGATCTGATCGAGCCGGAGCTGGACAAGATCAGGGGCAGCATGAAAGAATACATGGAGCAGGACGAGGACGTCCTCTCATACGCGCTGTTCCCGCAGGTCGCCGAGAATTTCTTCAAGTACAGGCAGGCGCAGAAGTACAGGCTCGACAGCGGGCTGATGGATCTGGAGGACAAGACGCACCCGGTTTGACGGCCGCCCCGCGAACGGGCGGGGCGGGGGCGAGAGCGGGGCGCGCCAGGCTTTGGGGAGTGGCCGCGCGGACAGGCGGAACGGAGGCAGATGGGCGAGCACGGGAGGAATACGGCCAAACCGATCTATGCGGACATAGCGATTATAGGCGCGGGCGCATCAGGACTGATGGCGGCATGTTTTGCCGCCGTCAGTCCTTTTAAGGTTGTGGCGATCGAGCGCAACGGCGCCGCGGGCAAAAAGCTGTCCATCACGGGCAAGGGGCGCTGCAACATAGCGAACAGCGCCGACTTGCAGGCCACGATGCGCAACATTCCGGGCAACGGCAAGTTCATGTATTCGGCGTTCCACGCGATGCCGGCGGCGGGCGTCATAGCGTTTTTCGAGGGCCTGGGCGTGAAGGCCGCGCTTGAGCGCGGGGGGCGCTATTTCACGCAGAGCGGCGACGCCCGCGACGTCACGCGGGCGCTGTGCGGGCGGGCCGCGTCGGCCGGCGCGGAGATCCTGTGCGGCGCGCGCGTCGAGTCGATTGAGGTTGCTGGCGGGGGCGTAGCAGGCGGCGAAGCGGGTAGCGCAACGGGTGGCGAGGACGCAGCAGGCGGCGAGCCGTATTTTCTGCTACGCCTGGGCGGCGGCGAGGGCGCTGGCGCGGGCAACAGGGGCGGCGAGGGCGCCGGAGGGCGTGGCGGCGCGGACGCGGGCAACAGGGGCGGCGCGGGCGGCAGAAGCGGCGCGGCCGGCCCGGCGGGGCTCGTCCGCGCGAGGCGCGTGATCATTGCCACGGGCGGGCTGTCGTACCCGCGCACGGGCTCGACCGGCGACGGCTACCGCCTCGCGGCGGCGCTCGGGCACGCGATCGTGCCGCCGCAGCCGTCCCTCGTGCCGCTCGAGACGGCGGAGGAATGGCCGCGCGGCCTCAGCGGCCTGACGCTGAGGAACGTCGGGCTGAAGCTGTTCGACCAGCGGGGCGGGCAGCGCTTCAAGGCGCTCGGCGAAATGCTGTTCACGCACTTTGGCATATCCGGGCCGATGGTGCTCAGCGGCTCGCGGCAGCTGCTGGGCTGCGGATTTGCGGGCTGCGCGGCGAGGATCGACCTCAAGCCGGGGCTGACGCGCGAAAAGCTGCGCGACCGGATCGCGCGCGATTTCGACATGTACAGGAAGAAGCGGCTGCGCGGCGCGCTCTGCGACCTCATGCCGCGCGCCCTCATACCCGTGGCCATAGCGAGCGCGGGCATGGACGCGGAGGCGCCCGTCGCCGCCATAGGGAAAAGCGGCGTGAACGCGCTCGCCGACGCGGTCAAGGCGCTGCCGCTGACGATCAGCGGCGCGCGGCCCATAGACGAGGCGATTGTCACGGCGGGGGGCGTCAGGACGCCGGAGATCAACCCCTCCACGATGGAGTCGAAAATAAGGCGCGGCCTGTACTTCTGCGGCGAGGTCATCGACGTGGACGCGTACACGGGCGGCTTCAACCTGTCCATCGCGTTTTCGACGGGCTGCCTCGCCGGCAGGAGCGCGGCGGCCTCGCTGGCCGCAAAGCCGCCGCCCTAGTCAGTATATATTAGTATATATTTAGTATATATTCGGATGCGCGTCAAAAATATTCAGAAATGGAGAGTGAGTGAGCCATGGCTAAAATCAGCAACATCACTTCGCACACGTTCTCGGAGTACTATCTGCTGCCGGGGTACACGCCCTGCTCGTGCGAAAAGTCCAAGATCGACATCGGCTGCTGCCTGGCCAGGGGCGCGGCCCAGTCGCCGCCGCGCCTGAAGCTGGAGATCCCCTTCGCGTCGGCCATGATGCAGTCCGTGTCGGGGGAGGCCCTCGCGATCAGCCTCGCGCGCCAGGGCGGGCTGTCGTTCGTCTATCATTCGCAGCCCGTCGAGGCGCAGTGCGCGATCATCCGCAACATCAAGAGCTACAAGGCGGGCTTCGTGCGGAGCGACTCCAACCTGCCGCCCACGGCCGTCATGTCGGACGTGCTGGCCATGCGCGCGAGGACGGGGCACAACACGATCCTCATAACCGAGGGCGGCTCGCCCACCGGCAGGCTGCACGGCATCCTCACGCGCAAGGACTACCGGGAGTCCCGCATCGAGGCCGACGAGCCGGTGGGAAAGTACATGACGCCGCTCGCCCGCATGACGGTCATGGAGGAGCCCGTCACAATCCAGGAGGCGAACAACGCGCTGTGGGAGAAGAAGGTGGACTGCGTGGTGGTCGTGAGCAACGGGTGCCTGAGCAGCCTCGTGTTCAGGAAGGACTACTACAACCACAAGCGCTACAACTACGAGCTGACGGACAGCCTGAAGCGCTACGCCGTCGGCGCCGGCATCAACACGCGCGACTACGAGGAGCGCGTGCCGGCGCTGCTCGACGCCGGCGCGGACGCGCTGTGCGTGGACTCGTCCGACGGGTACACGGAGTGGCAGGAGAGGACGCTGCGCTTTGTGAGGGACAGGTACGGCGACGGCGTGATCGTCGGCGGCGGCAACGTCGTGACGGCGGAGGGCTTCCGGTTTCTGGCGGATTGCGGCGCGGACTTCGTGAAGGTGGGCATGGGCGGCGGCGCCATCTGCATCACTCGCGAGCAGAAGGGCGTCGGCAGGGGGCAGGCCACGGCGCTCATGGACGTGGCGGCCGAGCGCGACAGGTACTTCGCGGAGACGGGCGTGTACGTCCCCGTGTGCTCGGACGGCGGCATCGTGCATGACTACCACATCGCCCTGGCGCTGGCGATGGGCGCCGACTTCGTCATGCTGGGCCGCTACTTCGCCCGGTTCGACGAGTCCAATTCCGAGCGCATCCAGATGAACGGCAACTATTACAAGGAATACTGGGGCGAGGGCAGCTTCCGCGCGAAAAACCTGAGCCGCTACGTGGACGACCCGGCGAGCGGCCAGCTTTTCGAGGAGGGCGTGGACGCCTACGTGCCATACGCGGGCAAGCTGGACGAGAACATCGTCGTGTCCATCGACAAGATAAAGTCCATAATGAGCAACTGCGGCGCGAACAGCCTGGCGGAGCTGCGCGAGAAGGCCGTGCTCGAGCTGATATCCGGCATGTCGTTCGTGGAGGGCGGCGCGCACGACGTAATCCTGCGCAACAACAGCTGAGCAGCTGAGCGAGGCGGGGCAGGCAAGGCGAGGCAGCAGGGCGAGGCCAGCTGAGCAAAAGCTGAGCGAAAATTGCATTTGCCGCAGCTTGTGGTATAATGGTACAAGCTCAAGGTTCAAGGCTTGATTGGGGAGCGTCGGATGAAGATAGCCATTGACGGGCCGGTCGGCGCGGGCAAGACGACTGTCGCGAGGCTGCTTGCCCAAAAACTGCACATGACATACATAGACACGGGCGCCATGTACCGCGCCGTGGCGCTCGCCGTCGCGCGGCGCGGCCTGGACTGCCGCGACGAGGCCGCCGTGCGCGGCGTCTTGGGCGGCATGTCGATCGAGGTGTCGCACGACGCTGCCAGCGGCGCCCAGCTGATCAGCCTGAACGGCGCCGACGTGTCGGAGGCGATTCGGTCGCCGGAGATCTCCATCGGCGCGTCCGAAGTGTCAAAGTTCAGGGACGTGAGGCAAAAGCTCGTCGAGCTGCAGCGCGCGATCGCCGCGGGCGCCGACGTCGTGATGGACGGCAGGGACATTGGCACGCACGTGTTTCCGGACGCCGACCTCAAGTTCTTCCTGACGGCCTCGGCCGAAATGCGCGCGAGGCGCCGCCACAGCGAGCTTTTGGCCAAGGGCGGCGGCGTTTCGTATGAGGACTGCCTGAAGGATCTGAAATACAGGGACGAAAACGACAGCGGGAGGGAGCTGGCGCCGCTGAAAGCCGCTGACGACGCGATTGTCCTGGACACGGGCGCCATGTCGGCGGCAGAGGTGGCCGACCGGCTCTACGGCTGCGTGGCGGCGAAGGCGCGGGAAGCATGACGGGCGCGGGCGGCAGGGAAGGCGCGGACGCGCATGAAAGGGAAAGCGCGGAGGGCGCCGCGCGCGGCATGGAAAGCGCTGGGAGCGCGAGTGGCGCGAGTGGCGCACGCGGCGAAAGCGCTGGGAGCGCGGCCGGCGCGAGTGGCGCGCGCGGCGAAGGCGCGGCTGGCGCGCATGGCGCTGCGGAAAGAGAAGAGCCGAAAGACTCGGCGGGCGGGCAGCGGCTGCTGGGCGTCGTGCGGCGAATGATCGCCATATTCCTGGCCCTGTTCTACAGGGTCAGCGCTGAGGGGCGCGAAAACGTGCCGGACTCAGGCGCGGCCATCATATGCGCCAACCATGTGTGCTTTAAGGACCTGCTGCTCATAGGGGCTTGCGTCAGGCGAAAAGTCAGGTGGATCGCCAAGGCGGAGCTGTTCAGGAATCCCCTGTTCGGCGCCCTGATCACGGCCCTCGGCGCGTTTCCGGTGGAGCGCGGCGCCAGCGACCGCAGCGCCGTCGAAACCGTGTACGGGGTTCTCAGGGGCGGCGGCGTAATCGGCATATTCCCGGAGGGCGGGCGGGTCAGGGATCCGGCCAGGCGGCCGCGCGCGAAGCGCGGGTTCGTGTCGTTCGCGCTCAACGCGCGGGCGCCGCTGATACCCGTTTCGATCAAGTACGTCGGCGGCCCGTTTGGCCCCGCGAGGCTGTTTTCGCGCATACATGTGTCGTTCGGCGAGAAAGTGGTGCTGGACTACGGGAAAAAGTACGAGCGCGCCGAGCTGATGGCGATAGGCGACGAGATCATGGACGGCATATACGCCCGCATGGACGGCCCGCGTGAATGGCCCGCATGAGCGGCCCGCACGAATGGTCTGCATGAGCGGCCAGAACGGTTCGCATGAATGGCCCGCGTGAATGGCCCGCAGAGCGACCCGAACGGTTCGCATGAATGGCCCGCATGAATCAAAAATGAAAGTTTTTTAAAGGCTATGCATTTTTCTGGCATCATGGTATAATGGGTGGTATAAATATAGATGACGTCTTTTGAGCTGTCGCGGGAGGCCGGATTTTGTTCCGGCGTGGCCCGCGCGCTGGAAATCACATACGGCTTGCTGGGCAGGCCGCGCCGCTCCGAAATGCCGGGCGGGGCGGCTGGCCTGCGCGCGGCTCGCCCCGGCGCCGCGGGGGCGGCTGCCGAGGCCGGCGGCGGGCAGGCCGGGCCAGTCGGGGCGGGCGGCAAGAGGATCCTGATCTGGGGCCCGCTCATCCACAACAGGACTGTCACGGACGAGCTGGAGGCGCTCGGCGCGAGGATTGCCGAGGACTTCTCGGAGCTCGGCCCGGACACGCATGTGATATTGCGCGCCCACGGCGTGGCGCCGGACGTCGTCGCATATTTGGACGAGAGGCGCATCTCGTATTCGGACGCCACCTGCGTCAACGTCCGAAGGATACAGAGGCTCGCTCAGGAAAAGGCTCTCGCCGGATACCGGCTTATATTGATAGGCGACAAAGGCCATCCGGAGGTCGTCGGCATAAACGGCTGGGCGGGCGGGAAGGCGTATGTCGCGGCGGAGCCGCAGGACGCGGCGGCTTTTTTTTCCCTGCCTGAATTTGCCGAGCCGGGCGCCAAGGTCTGCGCGCTCACGCAGACGACGTTCAGCAGGGAGAAGCAGTCGGACATCGTGCGCCTGATCAGGCAGAGATGCCCGTCGTGCGAGATACACGACACGATCTGCGGCGCGACGCAGCGGCGGCGGGACGCGGCGGGCGAGCTTTCGCGCCGCTCCGACGCCATGCTGGTCGTCGGGAGCCGGGAGAGCGCCAACACGCGCGGCCTGTACGAGCTGTGCAAGGTCGCATGCCCGCAGACGCGCTTGATAGAAACAGACGGTGATTTGCCACCTTCAGATACGTTCATAGGGAAAAAAACAGGCATTGCTGCGGGGGCTTCGACTCCGGACTGGATAATTAAGGAGGTATTGAGGAAGATGGAAGAAATAAGGCGGCAGGATGGCGACATCAGTTTTGAGGACGCCATGGAGGCCCCGATTGTGACTTTGCAGACGGGGCAGACGGTGAAGGGCAAGATCATACGCTACAACAACACGGAGGTGTATGTCGATCTGGGCTACAAGTCGGACGGGATCATACCGATCGAGGAATTTGCGACGGAGCCCGATCAGGAGCCAAGCGAGAACATCAGGGTCGGCGAGGAGATAGATGTGTTCGTCGTCCGCGTCAACGACAGCGACGGCAACGTGCTGCTGTCCAAAAAGCGCGTGGACGAAACAAATAGCGTGGCTCTCCTTGAAGAGGCATACGAAAACAGAACGCCGGTCAAGGCCACTGTCATAGAGATAACGAAGGGCGGGCTGCTCGCGTTGTCGGGCGGCGTCAGGGTTTTCATACCGGCGTCGCAGGTGAGCGACAAGTATGTCGAGGACTTGAAGCCTTACAGCAAGAAGCACGTCGATCTGAAGATCATAGATTACAACAAGCAGAAGCGCAAATTTGTCGGCTCCATAAAGGCGCTGATACTCGAGGAGCGGGCCAGGGCCGCCGACATGCTGTGGGACAGCATCGACGTGGGGCAGGTGCTTGACGGGAAGGTCAGAAGCCTCACGGCGTTCGGGGCTTTCGTGGACATCGGCGGCGTGGACGGCCTCATCCACATATCCGCGCTGTCGTGGGACAGGGTCAGGCACCCGTCGGACGTCCTCAAGGTGGGGGACGTGATCACCGTGCGGGTGATCAGGATTGACCCTGAGAAAAGGAAGATATCCCTCAGCTACAGGAAGGACGAGGACAACCCGTGGCACGGGGTCGAGGACAGATACCCGGTCGGCTCGATCGTCACGAGAAAGGTCGTGCGGATAGCGCCGTTCGGCGCGTTCATAGAGATGGACAAGGACGTGGACGCGCTTGTGCATGTGTCGCAGATATCCGATTCGAGGATATCCAAGCCGGACGACGTGCTGCACGTCGGCATGGAAGTCACCGCGAAGGTCGTGGACGTGAGCTCCGTCGCGAGGAAGATCAGTCTGAGCATAAAGGCCGTGGAGCCGATCCCGTACATGCCGGCCGGGCGGTACGACGACGGCGGCGACGGCGACGAGTACGCTGACGGCGGCGATGGCGGCAGGCGCGGAGACGATGGCCGGCGCGGGGGCGACGACGGCAGGCGCGGTGGCGACGACGGCAGGCGCGGTGGCGACGACGGCAGGCGCGGTGGCGGCGGCAAGCGCGGTGGCGGCGGGGGCGCGGCGCCTGCGCCGGCCGTGCGCGAGGAGGACATGCACTCGGCGATGGGCGACGCGTTCCGGCAGTCGGGCATATTCGACGACGCCGAGGTGCCAAAGCCCGCAGAGCCGGAGGTTGCCGAATCGGCAACGGAAGCGGTAGCGCCGGAAGCGGCGCCTGCGGCAGAGACAGAAGCGGAAGCGGCTGGCGAGCCGGCGGCAGCTGAGGCGACGGAAGCTGCGGATGCGGCAGCAGTTGAGGCGACGGAAGCAACGGGAGTTGCGGAGCCGGCAGTAGCTGAGGCGGTGGAAGTTGCGGGAGTTGCGGAGCCGGCAGTAGCTGAGGCGGTGGAAGCTGAGGCGGCGGGAGCTACAGAAGCGGTAGCCGTTGAGGCGACGGAAGCTGCGGAGCCGGTGGCAGATGAAGCGGAAGCGGCGCCTGCGACAGAGACAGAAGTGGCTGGCGAGCCGGCAGTAGCTGATGCGGTGGAAGCGGAGGCGACGGAAGTTGCCGAAGCGGTAGCAGTTGAGGCGCCGGCGGCTGCGGAAACTGCGGAGCCGGAG
>JAISFK010000060.1 GCA_031263625.1 Clostridiales bacterium | reverse complement strand
AATCCGCCACATACTCACGTCCCACGAGCAGGGCGCCGCGCACGCCGCAGACGGCTACGCGCGGGCCACGGGCAGGACGGCCGTCTGCTTCGCCACGTCCGGGCCGGGGGCCACGAACCTGCTGACGGGCATCGCCGCCGCATACATGGACTCGTCGCCCGTCGTGTTCATCACGGGCAACGTGAGCTGCGAGCAGATCGGGCGCGACTCGTTCCAGGAGGTTGACATCAGCAGCGTCGCGATGCCGGTCACGAAGCACAGCGCCATCGTAAAAGACGCCTCGCGGCTCGCGGAAACGGTGCGGGAGGCGTTCGCGATAGCCTCCGGCGGCCGTCCGGGGCCGGTGCTCATAGACATCCCCAGGGACGTAATTGCGGCAAAGGCGCAGTTCGTGCCCATGCAGCGGTCGTATGGGCCGGGCCAGAGCCAGTGGGGGCAGGGACTGACATGGCCGGGCCATGGACTGGGGGAGCCGGGGCAGGGACTAAAGAGGCTGGGGGAGCCAGGGCAGGGGCAAAACCATGGGAAAGGCCGCGGGCTGGCGCAGGGCGACGGGCAGGCGGGCGCCCAAGGGCAGAGTTGCGGGCAGGTAGACAGGCCAGGCCGCGCGCAACTCTGCGATGTGCAATACGACGCGCAGCTTGGCGACGCACAAGGCGGCGCACAGTCCGGCGACAGGGCATGGGATCGCGCAAAATGCGGCGGGGCGGCGCGCGATCCCGCGCAGATTGGCGACGCGGCGCGCGGCGGCATGGAGCGCTGCCGCGCTTTGGACAGCTTTGGCGACATGGCCGGCGACGCCGACATACTGCTCAACATGCTCGGCGAAAGCGAGCGCCCGATGATCATATCCGGCGGCGGCGTAATCCGCGCCAACGCCTCCGGCGAGCTCCGCGCGCTCGCCCGCGCGATCCGCGCGCCCGTCGCCTGCACAATGATGGGGCTGGGCAGCATTAGAAGCGACGATCCGCTGTTTCTGGGCCTCATTGGCATGCACGGCTCAGAGGCCGCGAACGCCGCGCTCGATCTCTGCGACTTGCTGATCGCCGTCGGCATGAGGTTCAGCGACAGGGTGGCGCCGCGCCCGGAGCGGTTCGCGCGGAACGCGAAAATCGTGCACATAGACATCGACCGCGCCGAGATTGACAAAAACGTCCTCACGGCGCACCATATCACAGGCGACGCCAGAATCGTCCTCCGCAGGCTTCTGCGCGATCTGCCGGGCGAGGCCGGGCAAGGCGGCCCGCCGCTCGCGACGTGGCTCGACGCGCTGGGGGCGCGGGCGGCGCGGGGCGGCGCGGGCGAGTCGCGGCCCGGCGACAGCGGTCCTCAGCCAAGTGGCGACAGCCTCCAGCCAGGTTGCATCGACGCCCCTCAGGCCGGCGGCGACAGCGGCCCCCAGCCGCGCGGCGGCATGGCCCAGCCCGGTGGCGGGCTGTCGCCGCGCGGCATTGTCGCCTGCATCCAGGCGCGCGCGGGCGACGACGCCGTCATAGTGACGGACGTCGGCCAGCACCAGATTTGGGCCGCCCAGCACTGCAAATTCACCGGCCCGAGGACGTTCATCACGAGCGGCGGCTACGGGGCCATGGGTTTTGGGTTGGGCGCGGCGATCGGCGCGCACATAGGCATGGCCGGCCTCGCGCGGCCCGCCTCCCGCGAGGGCGCCCGCGCGCCGAGGGTCGTCCTCATAACGGGGGACGGCAGTTTCAGGATGAACCTGACCGAGCTTTCGACCGTGCGCTGCTACGGCCTGCCGATCATCGTCGTGATCATCAACAACAGGGCCCTGGGGCTGGTGCGGCAGTGGCAAAAATTGCTTTTCGGCGGCCGGTACTCGAACACGGATCTCGACAGGGAGCCGGACTTCATCAAGCTTGCCGAGGCTTACGGGATACAGGGGCACAGGCCCGCGAGCCTGGCCGAGCTGGACGCGGCGCTCGGCGGCGCGGTGGCGTCCGGCAGGGCGGCCATAATCGAATGCGCGCTGCCGAAGGACGAGCCGGTCATGCCGATGGCCATGCCTGCGGCTGCGGCTACGGCTGCGTCGGTGGCAATGCCTGCGGCCATGCCTACGACAATGCCCATGGCTATGCCGGCGGCAGCGCCCGCGGATGTGCCGACGACAAAGCAGTAAATACTATATCATAAACCTCTGGAAAGGGGGGCCATGCACATGGAGGCCCATCTACTGTCCGTCCTCGTCGAAAACCACCCAGGCGTGCTGTTCCGGGTGGCCGGGCTTTTCAGCCGGCGCGGCTTCAACATAGAAAGCCTCGCCGTCGGCACGACGCAGGTGCCTGCGATTTCGAGGATGACCATCATAGTTCTGGGGAACGACCACATGATCGACCAGATCGTGAAGCAGCTCAGCAAGCTGATCCAGGTGCTGACGATAAAAATCCTGCCGGCGGAGGCGGCGGTGAGCCGGGAGCTGATCCTCGTCAAGGTCGCGGCGAGGCCCGAAAACAGGCACCAGATCGTGCAGATCGCGGACATATTCCGCGCGAAGATCATCGACGTGTCGCGCGAGTCGCTGACCATAGAGATGACTGGCGAGTCCGACAAGACGGCCGCGCTGCAGGAAATGCTGTCCGAGTACGGCATCATCGAGATCGCGCGGACGGGCGTGATAGCGCTCGAAAGAGGGCCGTCGTCGATCAGCAGCGCGAGCAAGGAGGCGAGGGAGTTCAAATACGGCAAGCCGGATGGTGCCGACAGCGGGGCTGGCGAATAAGCTTGCGATAGTGCCGGCGCACAGGCTGGCAATGGCGCCAACAGCGGCGCCGACGAATAGGCTGGCAATGGCGTATGCCATGCTCAATTCGGATTACGCCTGCTTTCGATCGCAACGACCTCAACATTCTTCCCGCTGACGGTTACGGCCTGGCTGTTGCTGATCGGGCGCAAATCCAGCTTGCCCGAATATTCGGCAATAATCTTGGCGGCCGCTTTCTTGAACGGGAAGTTCGCGCAGTGGGGAACGACGGAAAAACCAACAACCGACAGCCCCGAAAAATCGCCGTTCAAATCGGGGGCGGCGGCGGGGTTGTCCATATATTTCAGATATTCTATGCTTCCCGAAGCGATGGCGGAGCCGGCCGAAGACCCGATGTACAGCTTCCCGCTGTCTATGTGCTCGACAATCAGTCTGTCCGCGCCGGAGCGCCGGAGCTCCTGTAGCAGAAAAAACATGTTCCCGCCCTCGACGAACACGCAGTCGGCATTGGATATTTTGCGGGCCGCTTCATCGCGCGGGGCGCTTGAAACTTCCAGCACGTCAACGGCCAGGCCGAGCTTCCCCAGGGCTTTCAAGTCGGCCCCGACGTAAAACGCCATCTTCTCGCGCAGGCTGGCCGTTGGTATGAAAACGGCCTTTTTGCCCGAGCAGTCGCCGGCAAAATTCGGAAGCAGCTTTGCCACGCCCGAAAAGTACGACGACAAAAAGAGTTTTTTCATATG
>JAISFK010000013.1 GCA_031263625.1 Clostridiales bacterium | reverse complement strand
CGCTCCCGCTCCCGCGCTTTCCTCTCCCTCTCCTGCGCCCGCGCTTTCCGCGTTATCTCCTGCCCCCGCACCCGCGCTTTCCGCGCCCGCGCCGGCCGCTCCAGCCGGCAAAGGCGCCGCCTCAAACTGCCTAGGGTTCTCGTCAAGCCCCGTACCGGCCATCTTGGCGTATGCCTCCTTCGCCACCCGCAGCCTTGCCGTCCACTCGGCCCTCTCGCTCGCGCCCATCTCGCCCAGCAGCTCGCGCTCGCGCGGCGCGAAGACGCTCTCCGTGAAGGCCTCCGGCTTTGGCTCCCCTATGAGCTCCAGATCGATGCCGACGGGCTTGCCGGAGGCGATGGCGACCACGAGGCTGCCCTTGCGCGCGATCGACACGTGGACACCCGCCAGCCGCTCGCCCAGCTCGCCGACGCCGCGCACACGCGGCCTGCCGCTCTCGTCGTGCTCATAGAAAATCTCGACGGGGTAGGCATACGCCTCGCCGCCCAGAAACTTGCGCACGGCGTCCTTGAGCGCGATGGCGCCTATCAGGTACTCAAGCTTCTGCCTGGCGCTGCCGAGGCCGCCATAGCGCAGCGCCTCCGGGCGGTTCAGGTAGCGCTTGAGCAGCATCAGCCAGTTCGCGGCCCTGTCGTAGTAGTTGCTGTAGTAATACGCGCCGGCGCCCGGCGCGAGCTCCCGCGCCATGAGGTAGCGCTGCGGGCGCAGGAGGACGTTCCACATGCTGCGGTCGTTCTCGAAGCGCTGCCCGACCCAGCCCCTCGCGGACATCCAGGGCCTGCCGCCGCGCCGCATGACAAAGTCGCCGATCGACAGGTTGTCCGTCAGCGTCGCGAACATCGCCACGTCAAACTCGCCGCTCTGGTCGAACATGTCCTGGTAGAACACCATCTCCTTCACGCGGGTGGGGAACGAGATCGTGTTCGCCGCCTGCGTCAGGTGCAGGTACAGGCCGAGGGCCTGCCCGGCGCCGTCGAGCAAGGACGCCTTGCCCGCCGCCCTGCGCGACGTGAAGAGCATCCCCTTTTTGGTGATGGTCACGAATTTTTCGTTGCTGTGGTATGCCGGCCCGTGGAAGGCGTACTTCTCGTAGGCTTCCTCCTTCTCCAGCGGTGGCATCAGCGCCTCGCCCATGTCCGGGTCCGCGCCGTACTCCGGCGGCGGCTCTGGATAGGCGCCGCCCAGCGTGAACTCGGCGTCGGCGTAGCCCTTGATGGCCAGCGCCAGCCTGTCCGCGCTCTTCCATTTGCCGACGATCGCGGCCTCGAACGGCGTCTCGACGGATATCCACCTGTACGCCCGCGCCGGGCCGATCTTGACGATTTTTCTGCCGGGCGCGCGCGCCAGCGCGACTTCGGCCAGCAGCTCGATCATCATCGTGAACGGCACGACGGGGTTCAGATCCTCTTTGTACATCCACCCTTCCGGCTGCCTCACGATGGCGTGGTCCAGCAGGTACGGGTGCTCCTCCAGCGTCAGGCGCAGCGGCTGCTCGAACGCCGCGCCGGACTTGGTTGCGGTCGCGCCCCGCCGGGCGGGAGCGCCGGCCGGCCGGACGGGAGTGACGGCCGGCCGGGCCAGGCCGGGCATGGGCGCAGGCGCCGATGCGGGCGCGGGTGCGGCAGGCGGGGGCGTAGATGCCGATGCGGGCACCGGCGTGGCGGGCCGGGACGCGGCGGTTGCCGATGCGGGTGCCGGAGTGGGCATCGGTGCGCCGGGTAGGGATGCGGCGGGGGCCGGGGCGAGCGTAGCAGGCGGGGACGCCGGAGCGGGCGCCGGAGCGCCTGGCAGGGATGTAGCGGGTGGAGGTGCGCCGGGTGCCGATGCGGGCATCGGAGCGGGCGTGGACACGGTGGGTGCCGAAGCGGGCATGGACGTAGCGGGTGGAGGCGCGCCGGCCCTGTCTGGCTGGGCCGCATTGGGCATGGGCAGGCCGGGCATGGGCGCGCTTGGGCTCGCAGGCCACGCTGCGCCGGGGCTCGGCCCCCGCGCCGGCGCCATTTGCGCGGGGGCGGCCAGCCCCGGCGCATGCCCGGCCGCCGCCGCGGCAACCGGGTAGGCGTCCGCGAGCCACGCGCCTCCGCCGCATAGCCTGTCTATCTCATACATGGCGGCGCCAGCCAGATTGTCGCAGGCGGCGACCAAAACCGGGGCGCCGCAGTCGCGCGGCGCGGCGTCCGGCCAGCGTGGGCCGGCAGGCTGCGCGCCCGCGCTGGCCGCAACATATGCCGCCAGATTTGCCGCCGCGCTCGCCATGGCCGCGCTCGCCATGGCCACGCTGGCCGCAGCCGCGTTAACCGCCGCACCGGCGATCCTCGCATTCGCCGCGCCCGCATTGGCCGCGCCCGCATTGGCTGCGCCCGCATTGGCCGCCGTTCCGACATTTGCCGCCGCAACACCCGTGCTTGCCGCCAATCTAGCCGCCACAGCGCCAACATTTGCCGCGCCAGTGCCTGTTGCTTTCGTATTTGCCATCGCGCCCGCCGCAACCGCATTAGCCGCTGCGCCCGCATTGGCCGCGCCCGCATTGGTTGCCGTTCCGACATTTGCCGCCGCAACACCCGTGCTTACCGCCGATCTAGCCGCCACAGCGCCAACATTTGCCGCGCCAGTGCCTGTTGCTTTCGTATTTGCCATCGCGCCCGCCGCAACCGCATTAACCGCAGCGCTGGCCGCGCCCGCGCCTGCTGTGCCTGTTGCCGATCCGGCCGCCGATCCGGCATTTGCCGCCACTCTGGCCGCGCCTGCCGCCGATCTGGCCGTCGTCCCTGCACCCGCCGATCCAGCTACCGCGCCTGCCGCCGATCCAGCCGCCACAGCGCCCGCATTTGCCGCGCCAGCGCCTGTTGCTTTCGTATTTGCCGTCGCGCCTGCGCTCTTCGCGCTTGTCGCGCCCGCGACTGCCGCCGATCTGGACGCCGCATTTGCCACCGCCGCGCCTGCTGTCGCGCCTGCCACCCCCGCGCCCGCCGCGCCCGCCTGCCGGCCAATCGGCGCGTAGCGCTTTTGCACGATCTCCCTGAGCAGCGGAAATTCGCGGACGATCGGCGATCCGACCGGGATCGGTATGACGCTGTGCGACGCCACGCGGTACTGCGGCTTCACGCCCAGAAAGCCGCTGTCCACGCCGCGCCCCTCGACGAACAGCAGCGCCAGCGCGCGCCTGAGCTGCCCGGCGCCGTCGCGCGCCGCCGAGCCGGTCGCCACCGCGCCGTGCTCCTTGCCCTGCAAAATGTTCTCGACGAACCCGGTCAGCCTGCCCATGCCAATCTGCACGAACACGCGGGCGCCCTCCTCGTCGTAGAGCTTCTCGATCAGCCCGCGAAAATACTGCGGGTTCAAAAGCTGGTACTTGAA
>JAISFK010000516.1 GCA_031263625.1 Clostridiales bacterium | reverse complement strand
CCGGCTCGCGGCCGCGGCAATCCGGCGCAAGCGCGTATGCGGCTATTTCGCTCACGGCCATCGCGTCGGTTGCGCACACCGTCCCATTAAGCTCGAATATAAGCGCTCGCATAATAAATCAGTCCCGTCAGCCCAGTCGGCCTCGTCAGCCCAGTCAGCCCTATCAATTCCGTCAGTCCCAGACCGCATCCGCCTTCTCGTATGAAAACCCGCCGCCCTCGTAGACCGCCTTCGCATAGCGGCAGCCCGAAAACTCCGGCCCGGCCTGCCCCGCGGACGAAAAGTACAGGACGGCGTCAGACGGCTTGAGCACGTCCAGCCTGAGCCTGCTGAATATCTCCTTCTGCAGCACCTTCGCTATGGACTCGGCGTTGGCCGTGACCGAGGCGCCGGACGTTATCGTCACGACGACCGAAAGCGTGCTGCCGTTTTTGGGCGGCACCACCTCGACCCTCATGCTCCCCGGCTCGCTTGCGCAGTCCGTGCCGAACAGCAGATCCACGGAGTACGCCGCCTTGTATTCGTCGGCGGCGCCCCCGGCTTCCTTCGCTAATGTATTGGCCATATACGCTCCAATCCTCGCCCCTGCCCGCGCTTTCGTTACTTTCGCTATTGCCTCTGCCCGCGCTATTTTATCGCCTATGCCCGCGCTTTGTGTTATTGCCTCTGCCCGCGCTATTTTATTGCCTATGCCCGTGCGCTTCCGTTGCTTTCGTTATTGCTTATGGAGTCTGGCGGCCGGCGCCCCGGCTTGCCTGTCTATCGCCCCAGCTTGCCTGTCTATCGCCACAGCTCGTCCCACGCCTTGGCGGTCTGCGCCTCAAGCTCGGCCGGCGAGCCGTTGTTCTCGATCACCGCGTCGGCGAGCTCGATATACTCCGAGTCCGGCATCTGAGCGGCAAGCCGGGCTTCCGCCTGCTCCATCGCGAGGCCGTCCCTCGCGGCTATGCGCCGCAGCTTGCGCTCGCGGTCGCTGGCCACGACCCACACGGCGTCCGCGTTGTCCAAAAACCCGCGCTCGACCGGCAGCGGCGCGTCTATGACCAGCACGGGCCTTTTGGACGCTTCCCCGGCGCAGGCGATCCTGTCTATACCACTTTTCCGCCAGTCGAAAACCATGGCATCAATCCTACTAATGATATATCTATGAGTGATTGCCGTCAAGCGCCCCAGAATTTCTTTGTCGCCGAACGCCCTCTGCGCGACCGCCTTGCGGTCAAAATTGCCGTCCGCGTCCAGCACCCAGTCGCCCAAGGCGTCCTGCAGCTCGCGCAGCACGCCCGCGTCGCGGGTGGCCTCGCGCGATATCTCGTCCGCGTCGATGACCGTCGCCCCCAGCCGGCGCAAAATGCCCGCGACCTCCGTCTTGCCGCTGCCCGACGCGCCGGTCAGCCCAATGACGCGCGGGCGGGACCCGCCCGGATCGGGCGAATCGATTGGAACGGGGGAATCGATTGGAACGGGCGAATCGGGCGAATCAGCCGGAGCGCTTGGAACATGCGAAGCGGCCGACGCGGGCAGATCGGCCGGTTCGCCAGGCTCGCCCGCCCCCGGCGCATCCGGCGTATCTGGCGCATCCGGCGCTCCCGGCGCCCCCGGCGCCCCGCCGATGGGGTTTTTGATGTCCTTCCAGTTCGCGCCGCAGTACACGTCGGCCGTCAGCGGCACGCTCAAAGCCACGGCGCCCTCCATCGCGCTTTTGAGCAGCTCTGCGGCCTCGGCGGCCTCGCCCGCCGGCGACTCCACTATCAGCTCGTCGTGAACCTGGAGTATCAGCCTTGAGCGCAGCCCGCGCTTTTTCAGCTCGCGGTAGGCCCGGATCATCGCGATCTTGATAATGTCCGCGGCGCTGCCCTGGACGGGCGTGTTCATCGCGACGCGCTCGCCGAACGAGCGGACGTTGAAGTTCGAGGATTTCAGCTCCGGCAGCGAGCGCCTCCGGTTCATGATGGTCATCGCGTATCCCCTGCGCCTGCCCTCGTCAACGGAGTCAGCCATGTACTTCTTCACGCCCTCGTAGCGGGCCAGGTAGTTGTCGATGTACTCGCGAGCCTCCGCGCGCGTCGTGCCGATGTCCTTCGCGAGGCTGAAATCGCCTATGCCGTACACAATGCCAAAATTGACCGCCTTCGCCTTCGAGCGCATGGCGCCCGTCACTTCCGACTCCGGGACGCCGAACACCTTGGCCGCAGTGGACCTGTGGATGTCCGCGCCGCGCAGGAACGCGTTTATCATGCCCTCGTCCTCGGATATGTGGGCGAGCACGCGCAGCTCTATCTGCGAGTAGTCCGCGCCGACCAGCAGCCACGACGGCTCGCCCGGAACGAACAGCCTGCGGATCTCCCGGCCCAGCTCCAGCCTGACGGGGATGTTCTGCAAGTTGGGCTCCGCGCTGCTGATCCGGCCCGTCGCCGTCACGGCCTGGTTCATCGTCGTGTGGATCCTGCCCGTGTCCGGATTGACGAGCTCGGCAAGCCCGTCCGCGTAAGTGGATTTCAGCTTCACGTACTGCCTGTACTCGACGATCTTGCCAATGACGCCGTGCTTCCCCGCCAGATCGTCGAGCGCGCCGATGTCCGTGGAGTACCCGGTCTTTGTCCGCTTGACGGGCTTGAGGCCGAGCTTTTCGTACAGTATGGCGCCCAGCTGCTTTGTGGAGTTGATGTTAAATTCCTCGCCCGCGAGATCGTATATCTCCCGCGTGAGGGCCGTGATCTTTTTGTCCAGCTCCGCCGAAAACAGCCGGAGGCCAGCCATGTCAACGCTGAACCCGTAGACCTCCATGGAGGCCAGCACCTCCGCGAGCGGCAGCTCCACGCTGTAGTACAGGTCTTCCTGGCCGTTGTCCGCTATGACGCTTTTCAGCGCGGGGGCCAGCCGCATTATCGCGGACGCGCTCTGCGCCGCCGCCTCGGCCAGCCGCTCCGCGGGGACGTCGGCCAGCCCGACCCTCGACTTGCCCTTGCCCGTCAGGCTCTCTATGGGAGTCGGCTCGGCGTCGAGATACGCCAAGCACAGATCGGCCAGCGAATAGCGGCCCGACCCGGCGTCGGCGACATATCCCCCCAGCATCGTGTCGAAATCAAACGCGGGAAAATCCGCGGCGGGCGGCGCCGCCCCGCCGGCGGGCGCTTCGCCATCGCCAGACGCTTCGCCGCCATTGGGTGTCGCGCCGCCACTGCCGGGCGCTTTGCCGCCGCCGAACGTTTCGCCGTTGCCAGACGCCTCGCCGCTGCCGGGCTGATCCGCCTCGGCCGCGCCAGCGCCCGCGCCCGTGCAACCGCCTGCGCCCGCGACGCAGCCCGCCGAATCGGCCGCCTGCCCCATGTACTTGAAGAACCAGTGGTACAGCTGCTTGACGTCGTGCCCGATTCTCTCCTGGCCGGGCGCGGTGAGCGCCGGCAACAGGGCGCGGGCGGCCTCCCGCTGGTCCAGGCCGGCCGCCATGACGTAAAAAGCGTGGCCCGCGTCGCTCCACAGGGCCGCGCCGAACAGCTCGCTGCCAAAATTCCCGCGCTTTTCAAATATGGGAAAGACGGATATGCTGGCCGCGCCCGCCAAGGCAGCCGCCATTTCGCGAATCTGCGCGCAGTCGCGGACCGCCGCTATGCTGCGGCCCTCGACCGCCCAGCCCGGACTGTCGCCGGCGCCGGGATAAGCGGCGGCACGTTCGCCTGCACCGGGATAGGCGGCGGCACGTTCGCCTGCGCCAGTATATTCGCCAGTATATTCGCCAGCGCTGGCGCTGCCGCCAGGCGCCTCGCCGCCCCTGCGACCTGGCATCTCGCCGCCGGCAACGCCCGCGCTACTGCCCGCGACGCCTGCGCTACCGGCTTGCGCTCCATCCTCCGCATCGCCCCGCTCGCCTTCGCGCGCGGCGTCGCCCTGCCTCCCGGCGCACACGGCACTACCCTGCCCCCCAGTGCGCGCGGCGCCGCCATGCCCGGCAACCTCCGCGCCGCCGCCATCAGCTCTGCCAGTCTCCGCGCCGCCCGTGCGACCGGGCGCCTCGCCGCCTCCCTCGGTTCCTCCCGCGCCGCCCGCACCACCTGCTCCCCCTGCCGCGCCGCCCTCCGCGTCGGCCGCAGTCAGGCCGAACTTCTGCATGTACGACTGGAACTGCAGCTCCCTG
>JAISFK010000519.1 GCA_031263625.1 Clostridiales bacterium | reverse complement strand
TCGGCAAAGACGGCGTTTTGAAGGCGCTCAGAGACGGCGACGTGCGGGTGACGGCGACGGCTTTGGACGGCAGCGGCGAATCGGCCAGCCTCGACATAGCGATCAGCAACCAGGGCGCGCTCGTTCCCGTGACCGGCATAACGGTGACTGGCGCGGGAGGCGCCGCCGCGATTACGGCGAAATCGCGCGCCTTGCAGATGTCGGCGGAGATTGCGCCATCCGACGCCACCGTCGCTAAAGTGGAATGGTCGGCATATAACAAGGCCGGCGCGCAAGAGCCGGCATTGGCCGCGATTGACCCGTCGTCGGGGCTTTTGTCGCCGCTCTACGACGGCGTCGTCACCGTCAGGGCGACCGCGACGGACGGATCGGGCGTTTACGGCGAGGCGGACATAGCGATATCCGGCCAGAACCCGGTAGCGCTGGTGCCCATCTCCGCTATTGACATTCAGTTGCTCAGCGGCTCCCAGGCGCTTTCCGCGGCGGCGGCCACGGCGACGGTCAAGGCCACTGTCGCGCCCCCTGCGGCGACCGCCACGGTTGACTGGCGCATAGCCGCCACGGAGGACTTGAGCGCGTCCTCGCCGAACGCGACGATCAGCGTCGATTCGGCAACGGGCGTCGCCACGATAACCGCCAAGTACAGCGGGACATTCTCCGTCGTCGCGTCAACGACGAACGGCGGCACGGGCGTCGCCGTGCAGGCGTCAATGCCGTTCACCGCGACAGGGTTCGAGGAAGCCTCAATCAACCCATACAATATCGTCAAAGCCGTGTCGTATGCCTCGGCCAGCAGCGGGCTGAAGCAAGAGGGGCCCTCCGGCGATCCGCTGCTCGGCGGCACGTCTAACAACAGCTGGGCGCTCTACCAGAATGTGGACTTTGGGCTTTGGGGCAGCCAGGATCTGATCATTCAGGGCGTCAACGCGAACAGCGGCGGCGCCGCGGCGGCCATTCAAGTGCGCGAAGGCTCGAATACCGGCGCCTTGCTGGGCACGATAAATTTTGCCAAGAAGGCCGACTCAAGCTGGAACTACGACTACTGGGCGCAGACATTCACGCCGACAGGCGCCCTGCTGGGGCTTACCGGGCTCCATAATATCTGCTTCGTGTTCACTAACGGCAGCATCACGTTCTACAGCTGGCAGTTTACGGAAGCGGATCACGCCGCGCGGGATCCGTATATCGTCAACCCGGTGTATGGCGCGGATTCTGTCGCGTCCGGCGCCGCGGGCTATCTGAATTTTGACTTTGGCGAGCCAGGCTCAAAGAAAGTCATAATAACCGGATCGACGCAAAACGCGCCGGCAACTGTAGAAATCCGCGACGGTTCCGCAACAGGCGCGATTTTGGCGTCGCTTAATTTCCCGGATACGAGCGGAAGCGCGCAGGGCGTGGAATTTAAGCTGTACGGAGCGGCAATAAAGCGTGGGCATCATTTGTACTTAACATACCCGGCAACCGGCTTTGAGCTGGAATCCGTTCAGTTCATTCGCTTGCGCCCGGACGTAGTCAGCGCGTACCAGGTTTTTGAGGCCGAGGATTTTGACGAGGAGCCGTCTGCGTACTCCATCGGGAATTATGCCGACGCGAACGGCGCGGTTCAAACGGTTCTTAACGTCACGGACACCAGCAACGGGGCGTTTATATACAACGGGCTGGACTTTGGGGCAATCGGCAGCGCGAAGCTGCGGGTTTGCGGCCATGCCGACGGCGACAGGTTGCTTCGCCTGAATATATGGGGCGAAGATATTTACCTTGCCCCAACGGAGGGATCCGGCTATGCCGTTTGGGAGTATTACATCGTCGGCGTGACAGGCGTGCACGACGTTGAGTTCAACTATTACCCCGGCATGGACTTTGGCATCGACTGGTTCGAGTTCGTCGAGCTGCCCAATGAGCTTGCCGCAGCCGCCTTTACGGTCGATGGCGCGGCAGTCGGGAGCCTGGCCGACGCGGCCGGCAAGGCCTTGGGCGTGGAGGTGCTGATCAACAGCGCGCTGCTGCCGCAGGGCGGGTCGATCAATGCCGTGATTGCCGTCTACGACAGCGCCGGCAGGCTGCAAGCGCTCCAGAGCGGCAAAATGGGCGCGTATCGCTTCGACATCCCGGCGGACGCGGACGGCATGGCCGTGAAGGTTTTCTTCTGGGACGACAGGTATATCCCTGTGGCGGGCGCGATCCAGTTTAACTGACGCCTTGATTGGCGCCCGGCGCCAATTCCCTTCCATTTATAACGCGCCTGTAGCAAGGGTTTGTTGGAGAGCAAGCGGAATGGGCGGGAGATGCATTATGTTTGCGCGCAGTGAAATTTGCCATGAAAAAAGATTGCGGCCTTGATTGTTTCAAGGCTGCGCAGAATGGGGAGGCAGGGCGGGCCTCGGTTTTCCGCATTGGGAAACCGAGGCTCGCCCGTTAGCTTTTTCCGCCCAGCAACCCGCTGCCGCTCCGGCATATACCAGGGGTCTGCGCGCTCACTCCTCGCTCACTCCGCGCTCACTCCGCGCTTACTCCGCAGCCACTCCACACGCTCACTCCGCGCTCATTCCGCGCTCATTCCGCGCCGTCCAGACTATTTTAATGAATTGCTGTAGCCGCGCTCTTTGAAGCGTGTTAAACGTGCCCCTCGCACAATTTCCCGCAACAAACCGCTTCAAAAAGCGCTTGACAATATGGCGGTAATCCGCACAACAATAAAATACTCGGAACAGAGCCGACGCATCGCGTGAAAACGCGGCGCACCGGCTTTTTTGTTTCGGAACGGGAGGCCCCCGCGGAAGTTTATCATTGCCTGCGGCATTTTGGCTACTCCTTTCATTGCGCGGGATTCTCGCTTTAGCGCACCATGCCGTAATGTAATTGGCAATGAGTTGCTTTACGCGGCAGGACTGGAGCGTGAGCCTGGTCGCGTCGCATTTTGGAATTTTTGGATATTTTCATTGACATGTTGACATAAATATTGTAGAACTAATGAGGATGAACACAATCGCTTCGCAGCTCGCGTGTTCATATGCCCAGGCGCCCGTTTTGAGCACACCGGCGACTGGCGTTGCGGCCCTGGCGCATGGCAGTGCAGATAAGTATACTTATCTGCACTAAAAAAGATCGCCGCTGGCACACTGCCGGCAGCGGATTTGAAAAGAGGGAGACGCGATATGTGGCGATTGGCAGCCGTGCAAGAAGGCATACTTATCTGCACTAATTGCACTAATCTGCACTAAGGCGGGCTTGCGCCCGCAACCCAAGCCGGAACGGGAAAGCGCGGTTTCCCAGTGCCTCGCGGGCGCGCTGTCCAAGGCGGCCCGCGCCGCCAGCGCACGCGCAAGGCGAGCGCCGAGGGACAAGAACCGCCCCGCGCGCTGATCTGGCCGCGACGCCAGTGCGCGCAAGGCAAACGCCTGGGCATATGAACACGCGAGTTACGAAGCGATTGTGTTCATCTTCATTAGTTCTACAATATTTATGTCAATATGTCAATGAAAATATCCAAAGAATCCAAAATGCGACGCGGCTAGGCGGTCACAGTTTAGAGGCGCGCCAGCCAGCATACCGACGCGACACTCACATCCAGTACAGCTCCTCGTAGCACTGGATGGCGAAGCTGTCCGTCATGCCCGCCACAAAGTCCAGCGTTTTCTGCGCGGGGTGCTCGCCGCTGCCATACGCGTGCTCGCGGATGTACCTGTGAAACAGGCGCAGCACGCGCTCGCCGGCGCCCGCAAGGGAGTCCTCGCCTTTTTGGAGGGCGCCGTG
>JAISFK010000512.1 GCA_031263625.1 Clostridiales bacterium | reverse complement strand
TACACGAAAGTGGAGGTCGGCGACTGCGAGGAAATTGTCCGCGAGACTGTCATAAACGGCCGGCATGTCAAGCGCCTGGCCTACAGGCTGGGCGGCGCCGCGCACAAAAAGCAGGGGGAAATACCGTTCTACGAAAAGCAGACCCGCTCCGTGCTTGAGCACTGCGGGCGCATAGACGCCACGGACATCCGCGACTACGTCGCCGTCGGGGGCTATGGGGCCTTTGAAAAGGCGCTGTTCGACATGGGGCCGGACTCGGTCGCGGACGAGGTCGCCGCGTCCAACCTGCGCGGCAGGGGCGGCGGCGGCTTTCCGGCGGGGCGCAAGTGGGCGCAGGCCCGGCGCCAGGAGGAGCCGCAAAAGTATGTCGTGTGCAACGGCGACGAGGGCGATCCGGGCGCGTTCATGGACCGCAGCATCATGGAAGGCGACCCGCACCGCGTGATAGAGGGCATGCTCATCGCGGGGCTCGCCGTCGGCGCGGGCGCCGGCTACATATACGTGCGCGCGGAGTACCCGCTGGCGGTTTCCCGCCTGGAGAAGGCCATCCGCGATATGGAAGGCTGCGGCCTGCTGGGCGCCAATATTCTCGGCAGCGGGTTTTCTTTCAGGCTCGCCGTCAGCCGAGGCGCGGGCGCGTTCGTCTGCGGCGAGGGCAGCGCCCTGACGGCGTCCATCGAGGGAAAGCGCGGGATGCCTCGCGTCAAGCCGCCGAGAACGGTTGAGAGCGGCCTTTTTGGCAAGCCCACTGTTCTCAACAACGTCGAAACCTTCGCCAACGTGCCGCCCATCATCTCGAAGGGCGCGGCGTGGTTCCGCTCCGTCGGCACTGAGGCCAGCCCCGGCACCAAGGCGTTCGCGCTGACCGGGAACATACGGAACACCGGGATCATCGAGGTTCCGATGGGCACGAGGCTTCGCGACGTCATATTCGGCATAGGCGGCGGGATGCGCGGCGGCGCGGAGTTCAAGGCCGTGCAGATCGGCGGCCCGTCGGGCGGCTGCCTGGCCGAGAGGCATCTGGATCTCCCCCTGGACTTCGACTCGCTGAAGGCCGCCGGCGCGATGATGGGCTCCGGCGGGCTGGTCGTCATGGATTCAAGCACGTGCATGGTCGAGGTCGCGCGGTTTTTCATGAATTTCACGCAGAACGAGTCCTGCGGGAAGTGCGTGCCGTGCCGCGAGGGCACGAGGCGGATGCTGGACATTTTGGAGCGCATTGTGGGCGGCGACGGGCGGGACGGGGACATAGAGCTGTTGCTCGAGCTGGCCGACACCGTATCGGCCACGGCGCTCTGCGGGCTCGGCAAAGCCGCGCCGCAGCCGGTCGTCAGCACAATCGAGCACTTTCGCGGGGAGTACGAGGCGCATATATTCGAGAAGCGCTGCCCTGCGGGAAGCTGCCAAAAGCTGAGGCTTTTCGCCATTGACGGCTCGCTTTGCAGGGGCTGCGCCAAATGCGCGCGCGCGTGCCCCGCCGGCGCGATCTCCGGCAAGGCCGGAGCGGCGTTCGCCATCGACCAGGGCCTGTGCGTAAAGTGCGGCGCGTGCGCCGAAGCCTGCCCGTTCAAGGCGATCGGCGCGAAGCAGCCGAGTAGCCGCGCAACCGCGCACGGGGCGGCGTAGCCGCGCAACCGAGCGCGGGGCAGCAGCTGGCAAATTTGAGCAAGCCGGAAAGGGAATGGCCAAAGACGATGAAAAAACCGAGCTATATGACAATCGACGGCATCCCCGTCGAAATCGAGGGCGAGAAGAATATCCTTGAGCTGATCCGCAAAGCGGGGATCAAGCTGCCCACTTTCTGCTACCATTCCGAGCTGTCGGTCTATGGCGCCTGCCGCATGTGCATGGTGGAGGGCGTCGGGGGCCGGCTGGACGCGGCCTGTTCCGCGCAGCCGCGGCCGGGCATGGACATACGCACCAACACAGAGAGACTGCGGAGATACCGCAAAATGATTTTGGAGCTGATCCTCGCCAATCACTGCCGCGACTGCACGACCTGCCAGTCGAGCAAAAACTGCAAGCTGCAAGATCTGGCGGCCCGCTTCCGCATAGAGGGCGTCCGCTTTCCCGGCCCCGGCGCGGCGGCGCGTGCCGGCAGGGACGATTCCTCGCCGTGCGTCGCGAAGGACAGCAGCAAGTGCATCCTCTGCGGCGACTGCGTCCGCATGTGCAACGAGGTGCAGAATGTCGGCGCGATCGACTTTGCCTATCGCGGCTCGAAAATGGCCATCTCCACGGCGTTCGGCGAGCCGCTCGCGCAGTCGGGCTGCGTCGGCTGCGGGCAGTGCGCGGCCGTCTGCCCGACAGGGGCGATTGCGGTCAAAAATGACAGCGCCCGCCTGTGGGGCGACCTTTCCAGCCCGGATGTCAAGGTCACGGCGCAGATCGCGCCGGCCGTGCGCGTGGCGGTTGGGAGGGAGTTCGGCCTTGCCGGGCAGGAGCTCGGCCACGCCGGGCTCGCCGAAAACGCGTTTGGGCAAATCGTGGCCGCCTTGCGCCGCATGGGGTTTGACGAAGTCTATGACACCGCGACCGGCGCGGATCTGACAGTGCTCGAAGAATCCAGCGAGTTGCTGAGGCGCCTGGAGGGCGGGAGCGGCAAAGTGGACAAGGAGAGCGCGGTGGACAAGGCGGGCGGCGGGGGCGGTGTGGGCAAGGAGGGCGGCGGGTGCGGGGAGGACGGAAAGGGCGGCGAGAGCGATAGAAATGGCGGGAGCGATGGGGGCGGCGAGCCGGAGTATCCGCTGTTCACCTCATGCTGTCCCGCATGGGTGAGTTTTTGCGAGAAAAAGCACCCAGAGCTCGTGCCGCACCTGTCCACCTGCCGCAGCCCGATGCAGATGCTCGCGTCGGTCGTGAAGGAGCACCATGCGGCGGCCTCCGCGAGGCGGTCGGC
>JAISFK010000490.1 GCA_031263625.1 Clostridiales bacterium | reverse complement strand
GCGGGCGCGGGCGAAAATGCGAGCGAGGCCGGAGCGGCGGCCGGGCGCGGCTAAGGCTAGGGCGGGGGAGCGTCAAATGGGCGAATTGTTCGGCGCGGCGCAGAGCCGCGAGCCATATTGGGAAGCGGGCGGCGCGGCGCAGCAGACATTCCGGCCGTACACCGTTTCCGAAATAAACAGGCACATCAACGCGCTGATGAAGTCGGACCCGTTTCTGGCGGGCGTCTGGGTCAAGGGCGAGATATCGAATTACCGGCCCCACTATTCCGGACACATGTACTTCACGCTCAAGGACAGCGGGGCGGCGATAAAGTGCGTCATGTTCCGCAGCGCGGCGTCGCGCCTGCGCTTTGGCGTCGAGAACGGCATGAGCGTCATAATTGGCGGCGCCGTTTCCGTGTTCGAGCGCGACGGGCAGTACCAGCTGTACTGCGAGGATATTGTCAGCGACGGCCTGGGCGGCCTGTACGTCGCCTACGAGCAGATGAAAAACAGGCTGGAGGCGGAGGGCCTGTTTGACGCGTCCAGGAAAAAGCCGATCCCCGCGATGCCGAAGGCCGTGTGCCTTGTCACGTCGCCGACGGGCTCCGTCGTGCGCGACATGCTCAATGTCGCTCTGCGCAGGTTTCCGGGGGCGTGCATAAAGCTGTTCCCGGTGCAGGTGCAGGGCGCCGCGGCGGCCCCGCAGATAGCGCGGGCGATCGGGGCGATCAACGGGCAGGGCCTGGCCGACCTGATCATCGTGGCGCGCGGGGGCGGCTCGCTGGAGGATCTGTGGCCGTTTAACGAGGAGGCGACGGCGCGGGCGGTGAGCGAGTCCGCCATCCCGGTGATATCCGCCGTCGGCCACGAGACGGACTTCACGATCTGCGACTTCGTGGCCGACTTGCGCGCGCCGACGCCTTCCGCGGCCGCCGAGCTGGCGTTTCCGGACATCGGCGTGATCTGCGAGCGGCTGGACCAGTACGGCAGGAGGCTGAAATCCGCCCTGCTGAAAAAGGCCGAGCGCAGCCGGGGCAGGCTTGGGCGCTGCCTCGCGAGCGCGGCGTTCGCGAAGCCGCTGAACAGGGTGGAGCTCTGCCGCATGAGGGCCCATGCGGCAGAGGAAAAGCTTGCGGCGGCGATCAGGCGCTCGCTGGAGAAGAACAAGGCCGCGACGGCCGTGCTGGCGGGCAAGCTGAACGCGCTCAGCCCGCTGGCGGTGCTGTCGAGGGGATATGCCGTCGTCACCGAGCCGAAAAGCGGCGACGTGCTGAAGGACGCGGCGCGGGTGCGGATCGGCGACCAGGTGCGCATACAGCTGCGCGACGGGCGCCTGCTGTGCGAGGCGCTTGAAGCCGACTCGCGCGGGGCGGCGCCGCAGTGAGCCGCAGCGAGTTGCCATAGCGCGGGCGGGCGGCTGGCCCGGCTGCGGCGGGACGGCCCGGCTTATGGGCCGCCGCAGCGAGGCCGAATTGCGGATAGGCGCCGCGCGAAATCAGTGCGCCGACGGGCAGACGATAAGGAGGCACAATGGCTGCAGAAAATGATCGAACAGCGCAGGCGGCGGGGATCGCGCAGGACGCCGAGCTCGCGCAGGCAGGGCCGGCCAAGCTGGCAGGGCAGGCGAAAAAGCTTTCATACGAGGACGCGATAGCCGAGCTTGAGGCGACCGTGCAGAAGCTTGAGCTGGACGACGTATCGCTTGACGAGTCCATCAGGCTTTTTTCGCGGGGCGTCGAGCTCACGGCCGCGTGCAGCTCGATTCTCGACGAGATAGAGGGCAGGATTGTCAAGCTGGTCGAGAGCGGCCCGGACGGCGCGGGGGGCGCGGGCGGCGCGGGCGCGCTCAGAGAGGAGCCGTACACTTGACGACGACGCGGCCGGAAAAGGCGTTTTGGGAACAATACGGCGCTTACAGGGACGAGGCCGACGCCTTTCTGATGTCGCGCCTGCCGGCCTACGAGGCCGACGGGCAAAAGGCGCTCGGCGACGCCATGCGCTACAGCTGCGGCGCCGGGGGGAAGCGCGCGCGCGCCGTGCTGGCGCTCGCGGTTCACGACATGCTGCTCGGCAGCCGGCGGCCCGCGCTGCCGCTGGCAGCGGCCATTGAGTACATACACGCGTATTCGCTGATACACGACGACATGCCGTGCATGGACGACGACGACTGCAGGCGCGGGAAGCCGGCGTGCCACAAGGCTTTTGGCGAGGCCGTCGCGCTACTGGCCGGCGACGCGCTGCTGAACCTGGCGTTTGAGGTGCTGCTGGAAAACGCGGCGCCCGGCGCGCCGCCTGCGGTGCCGGCTGTGGCGCCAGACGCGCCCGCCGTGGCTGCTATGGAGCCTGTTGCAGTGCCTGCTGCAGTGCCTGCGGCGCCCGGCGCGGGCGCCGCTCCGCCGGGCGCCGCTATCCGCGCGGCGCTGTTTGTCGCCCAGGCCGCCGGCGCGTCCGGCATGGCCGGCGGGCAGGCCGTTGACCTGGCCGGCGGCGCCGACAGCATGGAAAAGCTGAGACACATGCACAGCCTGAAAACGGGAATGCTGATCCGCGCGGCCGTGATCGCGCCGGCGATCCTGGCGGGGGCGGACGCGCCGGCCATGGGCGCCCTGGGCGGCTACGCCGACAATATCGGGCTGGCCTTTCAGATAAGGGACGACATGCTGGACGTGAGCGGCGACGCCGGCAAGATGGGCAAGGCGGCCGGCCGCGACGCCAAGGGGGGCAAGGCGACGTATGTTTCGCTGTTTGGGTACGCCGCCGCCGAGCGCTGCCTGGCGGAGGCGCTCGGCCGCGCGCTGGACAGCCTTTCGTCGTTCGGGCGCAAGGCCGGGTTTCTGGCCTGCATGGCGCGGTTTGTCGCCGGCAGGGATTCATAGGCCAGATAGGGGCCAGGTAGGATTTGATGGATTTTGCCAGTTTGGTGTTTTCAAACAAGTTCATAACGGTTCCGGCGCTGGCGTGGGCCATCGCGCAGTCCGCGAAGGTCGTGATATCCCTGGCGGTTTCGCGCAAGCTGGACTTGACCAGGCTTTTCGGCACGGGCGGGATGCCAAGCTCGCACTCGGCCTATGTCGTCACGCTGGCGACGGTCGTGGGGAAAAATGTCGGCGTTGACTCCGCCGCCTTTGGCATCACGCTGGCGTTTTCGCTCGTCGTCATGACGGACGCGGCGGGCGTCCGACGCGCGGCGGGCAAGCAGGCGCAGCTGCTGAACGCGCTGATGTCAACGCATTTTCCGGGCGAGGCGTTCTACGAGAAGCTGAAGGAGCTGCTGGGGCACAAGCCGCTTGAGGTGCTCGTCGGCGCGATACTGGGGATCGCCGCGGGCCTGCTGCTGGGATAGCCGGATGGCCGCCGCGCCACGCGCGGGCCGGGGCCGGCCGCGCGCCGTCCCGTGCCAAGCGCGAGTGCCGCCTCGCTGGCTACAGTTCAGAAGTGCGCCGGCCAGCGTACAGATGCGACCGGTTCGGTTCCCCGTCATTTAGGGGCTTGTACCGGAAATCCAGCCGCTGATTTTTTGGATTCTGGGACAAGCCCAGAATGACGTGCTTTTGGATTTCAGCGATGCATAAGCGCTTTTTGTGCCATCGCCCGCGATTGGTCGGGCTAGGGCGTGAACCGCAGCCCCAGCTGCGCGCCGCCCCGCAGCGCCATGCGCCGCGCCGGCGGCCGGCAAATTTGTTTCATCGAAAGGTTGTTTATGGCTCAGCTGCTGGATTCGATCCGCTTGCCGGACGACGTGAAAAAGCTTGCGCCGGGCGAACTCAAGCGCCTCGCGGGCGAGATACGGGCTTTCCTGATTGACACGGTGTCAAAGACGGGCGGGCACCTCGCCTCGAACCTGGGCGTGGTCGAGCTCACGATCGCGCTCTACGCGGTCTTTGACATGCCGGCCGACAAGCTTGTCTGGGACGTGGGGCACCAGTCATACGTGCACAAGATCCTCAGCGGCAGAAAGGCTCAGTTCCCGACGCTGCGGCAGGCGGGCGGGCTGTCCGGCTTCCCCAAGCGCTCCGAGAGCGAGTACGACTCCTTCAACGCCGGGCACAGCAGCACGTCCGTGTCCGCCGCCGTGGGCTTCGCGCGGGCGCGCGACCTCGCCGGGGGCAAGCACCGCGTCATAGCCATAACGGGCGACGGCGCCCTGACGGGCGGCATGTGCTACGAGGCCCTGAACGACGCCGGCCGCTCCACGAACGACATCATCGTGATCCTGAACGACAACGAGATGTCCATCTCCGGCAACGTGGGCGGGGTATCCCGGCACCTGAGCCGGATTCGCTCGAAGCCCGCGTATTTCCTGCTCCGCGACGACATCCACACCTCGCTCGAAAAGCTGCCGCTGATCGGCAGGCCCTCCGCCGAGCTCATATCCAAGCTCAAGAACCTCGTGAAGTACGCGCTGATCCCCGGCATCATCTTCGAGGAGCTGGGCTTCAAGTATATCGGGCCCGTGGACGGCCACGACATTGGCGGGCTTGTGAAAATCCTGCGCGGCGTGTCGAAGATGAAGGGCCCCGTGCTGCTGCACGCCGTCACGAAAAAGGGGATGGGCTATGCCTCCGCCGAGTCGAACCCGCAGGCGTACCACAGCGTGGCGCCGTTCGAGCCGGAGAGCGGCGGCCTGGCGGCGGCAGGCGCCGGCGCCGGGGCGGGCTTTTCGGGCGCGTTCGGGAGCGCGATGGTTAGGCTGGCCAAAAAGGACAAGTCGATCGCGGCGATCACGGCCGCGATGAAAAGCGGCGTCGGGCTGGATCTGTTCGCCATGCGCTACCCCAAGCGCTTTTTCGACGTGGGCATCGCCGAGCAGCACGCGGCGACGCTCGCGGCCGGCATGGCGCTGAACGGGATGAAGCCGGTCGTCGCCATATACTCGACGTTCCTGCAGCGCGCGTATGACCAGATACTCCACGACGTGTGCCTCCAAAACGCGCACGTGGTGTTTGCCGTTGACCGCGCCGGCGCCGTGGGCGAGGACGGGGAAACCCACCAGGGGCTTTACGACATGGCTTTTTTGCGGCACATGCCCAACATGGCGATCATGGCGCCCTCGCGCGTGGACGAGCTGGAGCCGATGCTGAGGTTCGCGCTGCACGAGGCGGGCGGCCCGGTCGCGATCCGCTACCCGCGCGGCGGCGCCGCGCCGGCTGCCGCCGCCGCGCGGGCCGGGGAGGCCGCCATGTCGGACGCAGAGGTTGCCGCGCCAGCTTCGGGAGCCGCTGCTCCGGCCGGCGAGGCCGTTGCGCCGCCCGCGGGGGTCGCCACGCTGGCCGCGGGAGCCGCCGCATCGCTTGCCCGCGCCCTTGCGCGGCCGATTGCCGCCGCCGATTCGCCCGCGCCGCCAGATCGCGGCGCCCAGGACGGGCTCTCGCCTGAGATCGCCTATGGGAAGGGCGAGCTCGTGTCGGTCGGCGGCGACGTCACGATAGTGGCCGTCGGCGCGGCGCTCGATGCGGCGGCGGGGGCGGCGCGGCTGCTGCGCGAGGCGGGCGTAGGCGCCGAGCTCATCTCCGCGCGCTTTGTCAAGCCGCTGGACGAGGATCTGATTGCCGGATCCGTCGAAAAGACGGGCCGGCTTGTCGTGGCGGAGGACGGGTGCGTCGCCGGGGGCTTTGGCAGCGCCGTCCTCGAGTGCCTTTCCAGGCGCGGCGCCGCGTTCGCGTCGCGGCTGTGCGGCTTCCCGGACGAGCCCGTGCCGCATGGCCGGCGCGGCGACATTCTCGCGGAGTACGGCCTGTCCGCGGAATCCATATGCGAGCAGGCGCTCTCGCTTTTGGCTGCGGATGGCGCCGGGCCCAAGCGCGGCGCGCGCGCCAGCGGCGGCGGCCCCCGCGCATTGGGCGCCCCAGGCGCCAAAAACGGCTTGCGCGCCGGGGCAAGCGCTGTAGCCGGCGCCGACGGCAGCGCCGCGCGCGCCATGGATGGCTCGCTCGCGCTTAACGCCCCCCGCGCATTGGCTGCCCCGTGCGCCAAAAACAGCCCGCGCGCATTGGCCGCTCCGAGCGGCTCCTGTGCCATAGGCGGCTCCCGCGCCGGCGCCGCAAGCGCCCCGTTCCGGCCGGTGCGCGACCTGTTTGGCGCGGGGCGGCGCAAAATGCGCGGGGGCGGCCGCGCATGACGCGCGCGAGCAGGCTCGACGCGTATCTGGCGGAGCACGGGTTCTACGAGAGCCGGCGCATCGCCAGGGAAGCCATACAGAGCGGGCTCGTCAAGGTCGGGGGCAGAACGGTCACAAAGCCCGCCGCGCGAGTGCCGGAATTGCCAGCGTTGCCGGAAGCGAAGCAGGCAGAGCGGGCTGCGGCAACAGGGCAGGCAGAGCAGGCAGAGCGGGCTGCGGAAGCGGCACAGCCTGCGGCAGCCCCGCAACCGGGCAGGGCCGGGCAGGCCGCGAAATCGCCGCGCGCGCCCTTGCAGGACGGAGGGCCGCCGCTGATAGAAGCCGCCCCTTTCGCCGCCCGGTACGTGAGCAGGGGCGGCGACAAGCTCGCGTCGGCGCTCGACGCGTTCGGGATTGGCGTCGCCGGCGCCGTGGCGCTGGACGTCGGCGCGTCAACGGGCGGCTTCACGGACTGCCTCCTGCAGCGCGGCGCGGCGTTCGTATACGCGATAGACGCGGGCTCCGGGCAGCTGAGCGCGAAGCTGGCCTCGCACCCGCGCGTCATGCTGCTCGAAAAGACGAACGCGCGCTATCTGCGCCCGCGCGCCGTCAACGGCGGGCGCTGCGGCCTGGCCGTGATCGACGTGTCGTTCATATCGCTGGAAAAGATACTGTTGCCCGTCAGCGCCCAGCTGTTGCCGGGAGCGGACATAGTATGCCTCGTCAAGCCGCAGTTTGAAGTCGGCCCGGCAAATGTGGGCAAAAACGGCATCGTGAAGGACGCCGCGCTGCACGCCGAGGCGATAGGGAGGGTGGAGCTGTACGCCAGAAGCATAGGGCTCAGCCCGGCGGGCCGCTCGGAGTCCCCGATTCTGGGCGGCGACGGCAACAGGGAGTTCTTTTTGTGGATAAAATAATTTTTTAGTATATTTGTTTTTTTGTGTTTATGGAGGCGCGCTGCATGGTATATATATAATAACAGCAACGGATTCAATCACCGGCTGTTGCCCATGGCCCTATGCGGGGCGCCTTCCCGTTTTGCGCCATGTGTTCATCGATTGAAAACATCCCATATTTTTGGCGTGCGGTCAGGTTATTTATTCCTTTCTCCCTTATCGTGCGTCTTTTTTTTGCGCAAAATTCCGAACCCGCCGCATAGATCCGCTTAGATTCGAAATTCGCTTGATTCGCATAAATTCGCATAGATTCGCATAGATTCGCTTGATTCGCGTAAATTCGCGCGGATTCGCCCTGCCCGTAATAAAACTTTAATGAAACTGTTCGCCGGTTTGTAAGGATCGCGGGATATACTACGCCTTGAAAGGGCGTGGTATTATGGATGCATAAACATTATGGATGTCACGGATGTCTTGGAGGGAGGGGCCGGGTGAACATACTGATCTGCGACGACGACAGGGAGATCGCGGCGGCGATCGCGATATACCTGCAAAACGAGGGCTACGCGACGCTGCTCGCGCATGACGGCAGGCAGGCGCTGTCAATGATCGAGCAGAACGAGCTGCACCTGATAATCATGGACGTCATGATGCCCGAAATGGACGGGCTTCGCGCCACGATGGAAATCCGGCGGGAGCGCAACATCCCCATCGTCATGCTCTCGGCCAAGAGCGAGGACACCGACAAGATAATGGGCCTCAACATGGGCGCGGACGACTACGTCACGAAGCCGTTCAATCCGCTGGAGCTGATTGCGCGGGTGAAAAGCCAGCTCAGGCGCTACACGCTGCTGGGCGGCAGGGCCGCCGCGTCCGGCGAGGGCGCATACGCGGTCGGCGGCCTCACGCTGGACGACGGGCACAAGGCGGTCGCGGTGGACGGCGAGGACGTGCATCTGACGCCACTGGAGTACAAGATTCTCTATCTGCTGATCCGCCATCCCGGCCGCGTGTTCTCCATCGACGAGATCTACGAGCGGGTGTGGGGCGAGGACTCAATGGGCGGGGCCAGCACCGTGACCGTGCATATCCGGCGCATACGCGAGAAAATCGAGATAAATCCGGGCGAGCCAAAATACATAAAGGTGGTGTGGGGACTTGGGTATAAAATTGAAAAACTGGACGGCGCGCCGTCCCGCTAAAATATGCTGCGCGGCCTTGATTCCTGTCTTGCTGTTCGTTTCCATGTTCTGTGTCGCCGATCTTGCAAGGAATGAAGATATAGACGTGGGCTACGCTTTCCTGTTTTCGGACTTTGGCAGGAACGACTATTTTTTCGACAGATATGTCCCAAGCGCGGCTTCGTGGGCGCAAAGCGTATTCTGGCTGCAGAGCGAGGAGCACATCCTGGACATGGGCTGCCTCGAATGGCGGCCAAGAGAGCATGAATATCGCGAATATTTTGACGACCAAGGGAATCGGGTCATAGACGAATACCTTGATCTTTGGTCAACAAACGGGGCGAATCAGCAGCATTATGGCTCCGTTCCCGCAAAGGACATTGATTCCGCGCAGGCAAAGCAGCTGGCCAGCGAGGCGATAAACCAGCAGCTGAGCAGCTTCTATTACGCGAAGGCCCGGCTTGAGGACATGCCGGGGCTCCGCTATTTGATAACGGACGGCGGCAGGCGGGTTGGCAACGTCTCTCAGGACGCGGGCGCGGAGATCTTCCGCTCGCAGCCGGTCTACCTTATTGCCGAAGCCGGCAAAGCCCAAGAGAGCACCCGCGTCGCAACCGGGGCATATCCCGCCCCCGTCCCGTCCTATTACGATGACGGCCGCTACTACAGCTACGTCCGCGACAGCCGCTACAGCTCGGATTACATGGGCGTTGCCAATGTGTCGGTCTATGTCGCGTTTTCAAGCGAGATGGTGAATTGGCAAAACGCCGCGTGGAGAAACGCGCAGCGCCGGCTCGAAATCCAGCTCGCGATAATCGCGCTGCCGGCGCTCGCCGCGCTGGCGCTCGCAATCGCGCTCATGGCGGGCGCGGGGCGAAAATACGGCGGCGAGGCCGGCCAGATTCGCTTCGCGGCCATTGACAGGCCGTGGCTGGATCTCGGCCTTGCCGCGCTCGCGGCCTATGAGTTTGTGGTTTGCTGGGTTTTCTATGAGCTGGTTTCGGTCGCGTGGAGCCACGACAATTTCAGGTGGGTCGCCATGCTCTGCGCCGCGCTGTCGGTCTTCTGCCCGCTGCCCCTGCTCGGCTGGGCGGCCAGCTTCGCGAAGCGCTGCAAGGCCGGAAAATGGTGGAGGCACACGCTTGTCTACGCGCTGGGCCATGGGGTGTTCAGCGGGCTCAGGCGCTTGGCGAAATCTCTGTGGGCGGGGCTCCCGCTCACTTTGAGGGCGCTTGCGCTCGGCGGCGCCCTGCTTGTCTTTGGCGCCATATGCCTTGCCGCCATCCCCGTGGAGCCCGCGATAATTTTCGCGCTCGCGATCCCCGCGCTCGCGACGTTCGGGCTCCTGCGCTACTCCCGCAGGCTCCATCTGCTGGCGCAGGGCGCGAAAGCCGCGAGCGGCGGCAATTACGGCGCCCGCATTGCCGTGGCCGGAGGGGAGCTTGGCAGCATAGCCGCCTCGATCGACAATATATCCGACGGCATCAACGCGGCGGTCGCGGAGCGCCTGAAGAGCGAGCGGCTCAAAACCGAGCTGATAACAAATATCTCGCACGACATCCGCACGCCGCTCACGTCGTTGATCGCCTATGCCGACCTGCTCAAGAGCGAGGGGCTTGGCGCCGAAAAAGCGCCGGAGTACCTTGAGGTCCTCATCCAGAAATCCGCGCGGCTCAAAACCCTGACCGACGACCTGTTCGAGGCGTCAAAGGCGGCGAGCGGGAATATCGAGGCGCATGTGGAAACCCTTGACCTGGCGGATTTTGCGCGGCAGGTTCTCGGCGAGCTGGACGAGCGGGTGCGCGGGTCCGGGCTGGATTTTCGCCTGAGCCTGCCGGAGCGCGCCCCTGTCCGCGCGGACGGGAAGCTGCTTTGGCGCGTGATGGACAATCTGCTGTCCAATGTCTTCAAATACGCGCTGCCGGGCTCGCGGGTGTATATCGGCATTGCCGCGGAGGGCGAGTGGCATCGGATGGACATAAAGAACATATCCGAGCGCCCGCTGAACGTGGAGCCGTCCGAGCTCATCGAGCGCTTCAAGCGCGGGGACGACGCCAGAAGCGGGGAGGGCAGCGGGCTGGGGCTGTCCATCGCGCAGAGCTTCGCGCTGTCGCAGGGGGGGCGCTTCGCGCTGTCCATCGACGGCGATCTGTTCAAGGCGTCCGTGAGCCTGCCCAAGCCGTAGCGATAGCGGGCCATGGCTTGCCATAGCGGGCCAGCTGACCATGGGGAGCCAGCTGACATAGGGGGCCGTGGCAAGCCGCAGCGATGGCCAGCTGACATAGGGGGCCATGGCAAGCCGCAGCGATAGCGGGCAATGGCGGGCCATAGCAGGCCAATAGCGGGCAATAGCGGGCCATATCGGGCGCGTTGCTATCGGGCAGACGCCGGGACCTCAGAGGACGCCACATCGATCGGGATCCCAGCGCTCAGCGGCGCGCCGAACGCGATGTCCACGTCGCCGGACGACGTCTCGATGCTCAGGATGGGCGCGCCCGCGCCCGCGCGGGCGGGCGCCGATTGGGCGGGCGAGCCGATCCGCCGCCCGCCGACGCTTATCTCGCCCGATGTCGTTTCGATCTCATACGCCAGATCGCCTTCGCCCAGCGTCGTCGCGATGTCGATTTTTCCGGATAGAGCGCGAATGCTGCCGGAGATCGCCCCCGCCGTTATGCTCACGCCGCCGGATGTCGTGCCGATGTCAAGCTCGGCGGTTGCCGCGCGGACGAGCACGTCCCCGGATGTGCTGCCGATGCTGCCGGAGAGAGCGCCCGCCGTTATGTCCACGCTCCCGGACGTCGTATTGACGTCAAGCGACATGGCTGGCGCGGCGGGAGCGCTTGATGCGCCTGATGCGTCAGATGCGCCAAGCGAGTCTGGCGCGCCCGATGCGCCCGATGCGCCAAGCGAGTCAGATGCGCCCGACGCGTCAGATGCGGCGATTTTCAGGCGCCCGGACACGGTTTCGGCGTCGAGCGCGCCGGCAAAGCCGTCGATCGCCGCGTCGCCGGACGTGGTCGCGAGAGATGCGCGCCACGACGACACGCCGCGCATCTGTATGCTGCCGGACACGGTCTTGACAGTGAGCGCGTCGGCCTCCAGCGACGCGACGGAGATGCTTCCGCTCGTCGTTGAGAACGCGGCGTCGCGCAGCTTTTCGCCAAGGCCGGGGAACTCTATGCCGCCCGACACGCTCTCGGCGCGCAGCCTGGCCAGCGGGCTGTCCTCCGGATAGTACACCTTTATGCGCGCGCTTGGCCGCTCGTCGGAAGAAGGCGGCAGCGAGAATTGAAATATGTCGCCGTCCCAGTCCTTGCGCTCGCTGATGGCGAGCTCGCCGCCGTCGAGGCGCCAAGTCGGCTCCACATCGTATGTGAGAATGTCGAAGCCGAAATCGTCCGACGGGATGAACTCTATGTCCGCGCCCGCGGCGTCAACGCTCAGCGACGAGACGCCCTCGATGCCGCGCTGCGACAGCTTGAACTCGGCGCGCTCGGTTGTAACGCGCAGCCCCTCGCGGCCGAGCGATATCGACCCCTGGGCGCCAAGCCACCACGCCGCCAGCAGCAGCGCGGCGCCTGCGGCCGCGGCTATGGCGGCCGCAATCGTAAGTGCTTTTTTGATCATTTGCCAGTCCTCCTTATGATGCCCGAAATGAATTTGCCCATTTTTCGCGCTGCGGCCGCGATGCCGCGGCGCCACAGCCATATGGCGGGGCGCCACAGCCACGCGGCGGCGCGGAGCAGCAGCCAGCCCGCCCCCAGCGCGAGCGCGCCCGCGCCGAGCGCCGCGAGCCCCAGCGCGAAATTGCTGCGCATGGCGGCCGCGCCGATTATGGCGCATATCGGCCCGCCCAGCATGAGCGCTGCGGCGGCGACCGCGACGGACGCGGCCAGCGCGACTGCGGCCGCCGCGAGCGCCACGCCGGTCGCGAGGGCCGCCGCGCACAGCGC